>CANSYK010000084.1 GCA_947651225.1 uncultured bacterium
ATTTGGAAATGAAGAAATCCAATAAAATAAGGACTGAGAGTTTCCGAGAGAACACATCAAAACAGAAAGAGGTGTTTACACATGAACGACAGCAAACTTACCGTTTTCCGTCATAGGAATATCGGGTTTATTTTTCAAGCGTTCAATCTTGTGCCAGAGCTTACCGTGGAGCAAAATATTATTTTCTCGGTACTGCTTGACTATCAGAAGCCGGTCAAAAAATATCTGGAAGAGCTACTTAATGTTCTTAATCTGAAAGAACGCCGTAACCATTTGCTGAGTTGGTTATCTGGAGGGCAGCAACAGCGCATGGCAATTGGATGCGCCCTTATCACACGCCCATCACTAATCCTTGCCGACGAGCCAATGGGCAATCTTGACACACAGAACAGCAGCGAGGTAATTGCCCTGTTAAAAAAAGCGTCAAGGAAGTATGAGCAAACCATTATTATGATTCCCCATAGAGCAGGAGCATTGCACAGAGCGCAGACCGCAGACCGGACATTACAGGTATCGGACGGTGTGCTGGCCGATTTGGGGAGGTGTCGCAAATGAAAAATTATTTAAGCCTTATCCCGATTTCTGCAAAGGTGCGGAAGCGGCAAAATCGTATGACAATTTTGTGTATTATCATTTCTGCATTGCTTGTGACAACAATTTTCAGCGTGGCAGATATGTTCATTCGCACAAAAAGTGATGAATTACAGAATAAACATGGTAATTACCATATACAGTTAGAAAATATCTCCCAGAGCATCGGAGATGAAATTAGCAGTCGTTCCGATGTTACAGCCGTCGGTTGGTCGGAAGCGTTCAATTCAGACGCAGCTCAACCGTACTACATTGGAGAGAAAAGAGCTGCTTTATATGGCGCAGACAGAGTTTATATCGCTTATGGAACAAAACGGTATTTCGCTTAACCCAACCTGTTATGTTCAGTTTCAAAATGCTTCAAAGGCTTCCAGTGCAATTACGGAAATAAAAGAACAATATAATTTGTCAGAAGAAAGCATTTCCGAAAATACCACAATCATGGGTATTGCAGGGCAAAGCAATAATGATTCAGTAAAAAATATTTATGGCCTGGCAGCAATTTTGTTTGTTTTGGTGCTGTTGGCTGGTGTGTTGATGATTTCTGGAAGCATGAACAGCAATGTGGCTCAGCGGACGAAATTTTTTGGCATGATGCGTTGTATTGGTGCAAGCCGCAGGCAGATTATCCGCTATGTGCGTTTGGAGGCATTAAACTGGTGTAAAACGGCTGTACCTATTGGATTGCTTTTAGGTACAGCAATCAGTTGGGGCATTTGTGCAATACTACATTATAGGATTGGCGGTGAATTTCAGGCAATATCTGTATTTGCCCTTAGTCCAGTGGGTTTGATTAGTGGCGCACTGGTTGGAATTGTTACAGTTCTTCTGGCGGCACAATCCCCAGCTAAACGTGCAGCTAAAGTTTCTCCGATGGCAGCAGTTTCCGGCAACTCAGATATGACGCCCTCTGTACGGCATACTATGCGGCTGAATTTGGTCAAGGTTGAAAAGGCTTTAGGCGTTCACCATGCAATAGCATCTAAGAAAAGCTGGTTTTTTGATGACAGCCAGCTTTTCTCTTAGTATTATCCTGTTCCTTTGCTTCACGGTAGGACTGGATTTTGCACATGAGTTATTACCATCCCTGCGGTCATGGTCGCCAGATATTACCCTCACAGGCTATGCAAATGAACCTGTGTTAAGTCAGAGTTTAAGCGATACTATCAGCTCTATTTCTGGTGTAGATCATGTCTTTGGCTGCGCATACATAGAGGATGTTTCTGCTTCTTCTTCACAGCAAGGGATTGACCATGTGAACATAACATCGTATAGTGACTATTTGTTGGATAGTGCAAAGGATAGCCTTGTGCAAGGAGATTTATCAGAAATTTACGGAGACAGCAATAAGGTTATGACTGTTTCAAATAAGGATAATCCGCTAAAGGTTGGAGATACCATTCAGATAGCGGGGCAAGAGGTTGTAATTGCCTGTGCCGTATCGGATGGATTGTTTCCCAGCGAATATAATGTAATTTGTTCGCAGGAAACTCTTGCCCGGCTTACAGGAGAGCAAAATTACAGCATGATTGGAGCACAATTAGACAAAGATGCTGCGGATGATGCTGTAAAACAAATTAGTGACCTTGCTGAAAGCAATGTTATTTTTGCGGATCAGCGTGAAAGCAACAGACAAGACCGTGCAACCTATTTGGCATTCATTTTTATTGTATATAGCTTTCTGGTAATTATTGCTATGATTACGCTATTTAACATTATTAACAGTATTTCTATGAGTGTAACAGCACGGATTAAACAGTATGGTGCTATGCGAGGGGTTGGTATGGACGGAAATCAGCTTACACGGATGATTGCCGCAGAAGCCTTTACTTATTCTATTTCTGGTCTTGTAATTGGTGGCAGTATAGGAATAGCTCTTAGCCGTTTCCTACATATCAAGCTACTTACACGGTATTTTGGAACTCCGTGGAGTTTGCCAATAGGACTACTTGCAATTATTATTGTGTTTTCCATCGTTGCTGCTATTGCTGCGGTTCATGCCCCGGCAAAGCGTATCCGCAATATGGCAATCACCGCAACAATTAACGATTTATAATATGAACCTATTGGACATAGGTTTATAGCTGCCTTTTTTGCGTTCTATTGGAGTTTTGGCTTTATGGGAATAACAAAACAGGGTTCTGATGTTATGGGGCATATGCAGGATGTTACTATTCACGGCTATTCTATGCTATCTTGCAGATGTTATGTGAATGTGCTAAACTAAGCACAGCGGTAAACTGAGATGGTTTTAGGAGGCTGATAACAGCATGGGGCAGGCATATTCAGATATGATGAAAGGAATGTTATTGGAACGGTTGGAGTCGTATCTTTCCAAAGCATAATTAGACTTTCGATGACTTACAGCTTGTTCTCCAGAGTGCTTAGAAAGGCGTGTAACGATGAAAAACGGATGCGCATGTATTTTGACTGTGGCTCCAAAGAATTAAATAGGCAAAATTGCCCCATACTTGTGAGGCAGAACACTTTTGAAAGGTAGGCAGGTATGGCAAAAGTAATTCTTATCTGTGGAAAAATATGTTGTGGCAAGAGTACATATGCAAAACGATTACAAGTTGATAATAAGGCGATTATACTGTCTGTGGATGAAATCATGCTTGCGGTATTCGGGCTTTACACAGGAGAAAAACATGACGAATATGCAGCAAGAGTAAGGAATTATCTGTTTGAGAAATCACTAGAGGTTATCAAGGCTGGTGCCAGTGTAATTCTTGATTGGGGTTTTTGGACAAATGCTGAAAGAGACGAGGCAAAAGAATTTTATAGAAGCAGAAATATAGAATGCGAATTGCATTATATTGACATATGCAAAAATACTTGGAAAGCACGTATAGACCAAAGAAATCAATCAGTAATTGCTGGTGAAACGACAGCTTACATTGTCGATAACAATCTTGCTATAAAATGCGAATTTTTATTTGAACAGCCCAATAAAGAAAAAATTGACGTCTGGGTTAATGAATAAATTCTGATTTAAAGCAATAGTTTATCCACCTGCCAGATTATTTCTTCCTCAGTTATATCATATGGCATTGGAGCAATATCTTCAAAGCAGTAATTTAAAGCATAAGAATAACTATCAGTCCACTCTAATACCCAAAAGTCTGTTAATGTAGATACTTTGAAAAATTCTCCATTCATTGTCCAGCAAATGCCTGACGGATATAATTCTAATTGCTTTGCTCCAAGTTCACGGAACCTGTTTTCAACAGCTTCTTTTATATCAGCTTTTTTCATAAGCAACACACTCCAGATATCTTCCCTGTTTCAAGATACCGTTCCATCTCCTCCATCAAAATACTTCCGTACATAGTTCACATTAAAAAACGGACTTTTTTAGTCATATTCCGCACAGATATATTTGAAATTCTCAGTTCTGTGCAGCGCTGCCAATGCGTGTTCTTTAATATGATTTGACATGATTTCCACCGCATACTGGAAATTTTCGTGCAGATGGCTCTCAGCGCAGCGAATCATTGTTGTCAGCATCTCATTGTCGCCTTTAATGTATTCGGACGGGTAATTGCCGGAATTATCGCAAGAGTCCTCGTCATGGTATTTTTGTCTGATCTCTTCCATTTGCGCTTCAGTGCCAATCACTGCATGATAATCCATGTAATTAGAACTATAGTAATAGTCGATGAAAAGTCTTGCCACAACATCTGTGCATTGCTGGATTTGCTCAATTATGGCATTTGCATTTCGGATAGCAAATCTTCGGATTCTTCGCCGGGCCTGTTCCTCGTTTTCATAGCAGATGTACAAAAGTGTTTTGCGGCCATTAAGCGTGGCGGTGACATTCTGAAGTATTCCGTCCCTGCCATAGGTAGCACGCAGTGTCTGAATAAGAGCCCCCTCTGGCACGCTGTACAGCGTCATTTCACGTTCGCTCTTCCCAACGGGAATATCATAGGTGAGCATTTGATACTGTGTGTCATAGTCAAAGAAGATAGCGTTGTCTTCGTCAATGTTCTCGCAGAAATCAGCGATGCTGTACACGCCTTCTCTGTAGATGAGTGGAATGTTGCGTAATTCCGGCATTTTGGCATCCTCCTTTTATCAATTCCGGTATATTGGTGATGCCACTATCATAACAGACAAATGTTACAGAAATGTTACAAGCCACAGGTTTTCCAAATATAACATATTAGCGGTTGACATTATCGGCCATGGAAAATCAACAGATACAAAAAAGGGTGACTGCTTAGAGAAAATGTCGGCATGGATACACGATATAATGAATGCTGAAAAAATTAAAAAAATACATATTGTCGGTATTTCATTGGGCGCTGTTTTAGCACAGGATTTTGCAAATCGGTATCCTGAAGCAGTGAATTCCCTTGCCTGTTTTGGTGGATATGATATTAACAATTTTGATAAGAAAATGCAGAAAGAAAATCACCTCACAGATACGAATGATGCTAAAGGCTTTTGTTTCTATTAAATGGTTTGCAAAGGCAAATAAGAAAATATCTGCCTTTTCCCCGCAGGCCAAAAATGACTTTTATGATATGAATATTCAATTTCAAAGAAATCTTTCTTGTATTTGGCATCTTTGGATAGTATGGTAAATGTATTCCAAACAAAATCAAGAAAAAAAGCAGAGAACCCCAATTAAAAGTTGTGATTTTTGAAAATGCTGGGCATTGTGTAAATATGGATATGCCCCAAAGGTTTAATGAAGTGATGGAAGAGTTTTGGGCATTACACACAGTGGGAAATCGGCGACGATGCTATTGCTGATGCTTTTGGCACTGTTTCCGTCCAATCGGCGATACTGTTTGGGAAAAGTTCGGCGAATTTACCGCCAGACAGCGCTTAGGCAACGGACTTGCGGTTTGCGATGAGCTTTTTGACAGGATTAAGCGGGAGATGGCGGAGAAAGCTTTAAAGATTATCTGGAAGAAATAAATTACGATGTTATAGATTTAAGCAGATAACCGCCAGATCACAACTTTTTGGTATTTTTAACCCCTAAAATATTCATGGTTGACAAAAAGACAAATCAAGAAATTGTGGAGGAAAAAATATGGATTTTCATTATGAATTGTTGAAGGAAACAAGAAAAGAAATTAAGAACATACAATTTTTCAGAGAAAATGTTGAGATAAATGCAGAGGAATACGAAGTCATACATGATTATGGCGAAGTATACAAAAACGCATTTCACAGGCTTTTTGGGTATGGAGAGGTCAAAGAATACACAGAGTATGGAGAGGTCATAGAATACAGATGGGAAGATATTTCTGCCCCGGAAGCAGCGGAGAAATAGGGCATTTCAGAAAGACGGATACAGAAGCTATGCAAAGAAAACCGCATACCCGGCGTGGCAAAAAGATTGTAACCTACACACAAAGCAGTAATCTTCTTTTTTCAAGGTAATTCCTCCCCAAACGTGACAGGTCTTTTGTGATGAGCGTTGATATTTCTCCGTTTCGTATATCCTCGATAAGCTGCCTAAAAGCAGGGCGGTTATACTTCGGACTTCATACTGGTTTTTCTGTTCCAACACAAGCTACTGGTATTTATCATTTTCTTTGGTAAATACGTTCTGATGCGCATTGGAGTGTGTCTTGCTACGGACATATTTGTCTGTGGTGCTGTAATAGTCCAAAATCTGCTGTTCCTGTTTTTTATTCATGGTCTTTGCCATCTTGTGATATGGATTGATTGATGTGATTGATTGGTTTCGGTGCTGATAAATGACTTTCTTCTGTTAATTGTCAGAGTTTTCAATTGCAGAATATCATTATTTGCCTTTTTCGATGCATTTCTCGAAACATATAACACCTCTCGATTATAACAAAATTTTTTGCTCACAAGCGATAAGAGTTGAAATGCAGAGACGTGAGTGATAAAATAGGAGAAAACAGTAAAAAAGGGGGAAAAGTATCTTTATTTGATTTGACAAGTACAAATCTTTCCTCTGCCCTCCTTTTTGCTGTTTACGGACAGATCATTAATTATTCTTTTTGCTGTCCAGTCGCCTTGGATAGCAAAGGGTCACTCCAACGGACACGGAAGAACTGTATCAGTGGTCCGGTGCAGAAGGTCAGCAGAATGGTGCCGATGCCGATAATCTTCCGCAGGATGCCCGCCTGTGTTCCCGTGAAAAAGGCGATTCCCACACAAATGGAGTCCAGAATGATCCTGGCAACACGAAACTGTATTTTTTCTTTTGTCAGTGTCTGAACCACATACCCTGCAGCGTCATAGGGAGCCATCCCCATATCTGCGGAGATGTACAGAGCGTCGCCTATACAAATCAACAAAGCGGCTGCGGCCAGAACGGAGATCCGAACAGGAATTGTGGCAAAGGTGATACCCAGTTTCCCCACCAGCCACATGGTAAAGTCCGCTGTGTAGCCCACAAAGACCATATTAAAGATGGTTCCAAAGCCGATAAACTGTCGCTTAAACAGGAAAATCAGTACCAAAATTCCTGTGTTGACAAGGAGTTGGAGGGTGCCGAACTGCATATTCAGCACCGAGCTGATACCAGTATTCATAGCGGTGAAGGGGTCTGCGCCCATCTCCGCCAGCTTGAACAGCCCAACAGCGACGCCTACCATCAGGATACCGGCCACCACCGCCAGTCCACGAATCAGATAATTTTTTGAATGTTCCATCTAAGATTCATCCCTTCTGTGAGTGTTGATTAGCACATTATTTGAGTCGATTTTTGTCAAATTAAAATCTGCCAATGCATGTTAGGGGTGGAAGACCCCCAAACCCCTGGAACCCTTGTCAAAACAATAATCAGCAAGCTAATGATTGTTTTGACAAGGCATAAAAGTGGGATATTTTAATTCTACTAATTCGACTGAAAATAGCATCAAATAAAATAGAAATGTACATGCGAGGTCATTATGGAAAATGCGATTTTTATGGAATTTCCAGAAGCAGAAAAAGGAAAACTTCATATCAACAATTTTGGCCGCTCCATCACTAAGCCCGGCCACCAGTATGGCCCTGCCGTGCGTAGCTTTTACCTTATCCACTATATTCTGGAGGGAGAGGGCATATTTTCTGTTAACGGCGTTTCCCACCGCTTAAAGGCGGGACAGGGCTTTCTCATTGAGCCGGATTACCTGGCCACCTACACGGCAGATCAGAACCATCCCTGGACCTACGTCTGGCTGGGCTTTTCCGGGCAGGAGGTCAAAGGTATCTTAAACTCTATCGGCCTGTGTCAAAGCTCTCCTATTTTTACCTGTGGTTCTGAACAGCATTTGGAGCAGTATGTGCTGGATATGCTGGAACACAACTATGCCACCACCAGTGACCTCTACCGCCGGGAAGCCATGCTGCTGCTGTTTTTCTCTGCCCTGGCTCAGACTGAGCATGAGGTGGTGGTTGGCCAGCCGGAGAATGTCTATGTGGTTCAGGCCATCCGCTATATCCAGGACTGCTACCACGAACCCCTGCGGGTGGAGGACATCGCTCGATATGTGGGACTGAACCGCAGCTACCTCAGCACTCTGTTCAAAAAATACACAGGTTTGTCCCCCATCAAGTATTTGCAGGCCTTCCGCATGACCCGGGCGGCTCACCTGCTCTCCCTGACCCACCTGCCTGTCACCGCCGTCGCCTACTCCTGTGGATATCAAGAGCCTGCATCCTTCCACAAAATCTTCAAGCAGCACACTGGGCTGTCTCCCAATCGCTACCGATTACAGGAGCAGGCCAAAACCGCTGCCAACCGGGAAAATCTGTCGCTGTAACGGTTCTTATAGGCCTACAACCTCGTAGATCAAGGAGCGGAAGTCCTCACAGCTTCCCTCAATACTCTGTCCGGAAGACAGATCCTCCAGCATCAAGCCAAAGTGCATCAGTTCATCTCCATATGCCTCATAGGAGAGGTATTTGCTGGAGATGTGATACTTCCGGTTCGGGTTCAGACCCAGCAGAGGCAGACGGCGGTAGGGGCCGTTGATCTCGCTGAGGATGCGGGTCACCGTCACTAGGGCGCGGCTACTGTCATGCTCTGCCACCTCCCAAGCGGCGAAGTTGCCCTCAAAGGGGCTGAGCAGCCGGTAAAAGGTTCCCTGGAGCAACAGCTTCCGGTTCTGTTTGTAGAACAACACCTGTTGCCTGACCTCCTTCAGCTCCCCCTCGCTGAGCTTGTTCAAATCCAGCTCATAGCCGAAAGCTCCCGTCATAGCCACGTTGCCGCGAGTTTCAATGGGGGTATTCCGTTCCACCTGGCTGTTGGGGCAGGCGGAGACATGGGCACCCATGCTGCTGATAGGGTATACCAGACTGGTGCCGTACTGGATCTTTAACCGCTCAATGGCGTCGGAGTTGTCAGATGTCCAGCCTTGAGGGGCATAGTAAAGCATTCCAGCGTCAAATCGTCCGCCGCCGCTGGCGCAGGACTCGATGAGCAGTTCCGGGAAGTCCCGGATCAGCCGCTCATGGAGGTCATACACCCCCAGGATGTATCGGTGGAACACTTCCCCCTGCTGGTCGGCGGGCAGAGAGGCGGAGTAGCACTCGCTAATGGAGCGGTTCATGTCCCACTTGATGTAGCTGATTTTTGCCTCGCTGAGCAGGGCGTACATCTGATCATAGATCTCATCCACCACCTCGGGGCGGGAGAAGTCCAGCACGAACTGGTTGCGGCCGTGGGAGGGGGTGCGGCCTGGGGTTTGGATAATGTAGTCCGGGTTGGTTCGGAACAGGTCGCTGTCCCGGTTGACCATCTCTGGCTCAAACCACAGTCCAAATTTCATTCCCAGAGCCTCGATCCGCTCCGCCAGACCTTTGATTCCGTTAGGGAGCTTGGCGAGGTTAGGCTTCCAGTCCCCCAGTCCGGCATGGTCGTTGTTTCTGGCCCCGAACCAACCGTCATCCAAAACAAAAAGCTCAATGCCGCACTCCTGGGCTTTCTGGGCGAAACGCACCAAGTCCTCATCCACATAGTTAAACATGGTGGCTTCCCAGTTGTTGATGAGTACTGGACGCTCCCGATCCCGCCAACAACCTCGAACAAGACGGTTTTTGTAAAGTGTATGGAACTGCTGGCTCATGCCGTTTAGGCCCTTGTCAGACCAGACCATGATGGCCTCGGGGGTGATGAAGGCATTTCCAGGAGCCAGCTTCCACCGGAATCCAAAGGGATTGATGCCCAGCATTACCCGCAGGACATTGTAGTTGTCCATCTCTGCCTGGGCCACGAAATTGCCGCTGTATACCAGGCTAAAGCCGTAGACGTCGCCGGTGTACTCAGTGGTGTGCCTGCGTTTCAGGGCCAAGAAGGGGTTGTGCTGGTGGGAAGAGTTGCCACGCATACTGGACACAGCGGTCACGCCCGGCTGAAGCTGACGGGTGATAACAGAGCGTTCCCGGGACCAGGAGCCGGAGAGTTGGATGCTCTCATAATCCCCATCGGGAAAGTCCACGCTGAGGCTCATGGCCCGGTCCAGGAATAGAGGTGCTTCTCCTTGGTTGACAAAGCGGACACTGCGGGCAATGGCATCGAAATGCCGGAAAATGGTGTAGGACAGCACTGCTTCCAGTCCTCGCCACTGATCCAGCATCCGAATCTCCAGCGTCTCTGCCTCGTCGGGATTCTCCACATAGGTAGCGGGCAGGCCGGGCAGAGACTTTTTCCCCGGAAGAATTTTATAACTCTGGTACTCCAGCTTGCACAGGGCGCTGCCGTCTGTTCCCTGAACTTCCAAAGCGGGGTAGCGGTAGTCGGAGGTACCATAGGTGGGGTACTCCTGTCGCAGGTGTTCATAGGAGGTATACGGGTCTCCTTCACTGATGCAGGTGGTCATGGGCCGGCGGGCCTTCTCTACCATGTGGAGGTAGTTGCCATCGGTGCGCAGCTCTTTGCCGAAGTACAGATGGCCCAGTTGTCCGCTGTCCATCACATAGAGCAGATAGCTCACACGCCCGTTATGAAGATGAAATACATGATCTTTCTCGTTGACGTTAATCATGATGCGTTCCTCCTTTTGAAATGGATTGACAGAGCGGTACGGCACTGTTTTCGCACCGCCCCATAAACAAATTTGCAGATTAGGAAGCTGACTACAACCAAGATAATGGGTAGGATGAACATCAGATAAAAAAACTGCTCCTTTGATGAAATAAATATAGCATATTAGAATAATAACCGTCGTGTTTGCTTGTTATATAAAACTGTTCATTTGTTTGTTCTTAGAAATATCATTTCTATTAAGCTTGAAATATAGTACAAATTTAAAGTCTGTAGTTGAATTTTCCTTGTGGCTATTTTGTAGATACTCAGTTAAGTCGCCGTATATGCCATAGATTTCATCAAGCATACCCCGGTCAATGTTCTTATCCTGTATTAGATAGGCGTACTCGATATTGTCCTTTATGGCTTCCTCATAAGCCCGTACTGCGTCCATGTTTGCGCAGCAGTTTCCTTTCCGTTCTGGCGCAGCCGTCCCCTCTGGTAAGGGAGTGGAAAATGACTGTTATTTCTTTACGGCAGTCCAGCAGCATGAAGGACTTCCTGTATATTTTGGGAGCCAGGACTTTCCGGAAGATGGGGAAAGCAACCGGTCGGTTCAGGTGTTATATTCTGCCAATGGGATAGAAAGGCTGGAAGTTTCACGGCTGTATTCCTTTTCCGAACCAGGAGATGCCGTAAGCTTATTGGATTTTGGCACAGTCGCTGAAACCGTATCGAAAAAATATGGGGATGTCCTAGGGGCTTCCTATATGGTTAAGCGGGCAGAATTGTACAAAATGCCGGTAAAACTGTCGGATGGTACTTATGACGTAAAGACTGTATGGCTGTTTGAAGTTACGGAATCAGGGATAGACAGCGATACCGACAAAGAATATGAATATACACAGTATATGTTTGTCGACGCAACAGATGGTACGGAGGTGTTTTTTTAATGAAGAAGCGGAAGGGATATTTCCAGACAGAAATCAGCCGCCTGTTCCATAATAAGGGGTTTTACTTTTCTGTTATGGGAATTGTTATGATTTTATTCTTATCGGCTAATGACGGGATGGGAAATATGGGCGGCTCCGTTTTATCATCTGTGCTGCTGTCATCCTATGATGCGGGTTTTTTGGTGGCTTTTTCCCTGGCGTCAATTCCATATGCGGCTGCGTTTACGGATGATCTGGAATATATAGTAAACGCATTTAGCTTTTGCGCTATCCAATACTTTTTATATTTATGCAAAACAAGAAAAGCCGCATAAGTTACGCAACTGTTTATTTGGGTTAAAAAATCCAGAAAAATATCTATCCAATGTATTTGTTAATTTTTCTAACGAAGAGAAATAGCGGTTGTGTGTTTTCTCTCTTCGTGTTATTCTCCAGACCTGTTCAATCGGATTTAAATCTGGAGAATACGGTGGCAGTGATATGTATTCCATATTTTCCCTGATATCGGAATACTCTGCCAGGGCTTCTGTCCAGATTAGACATATGGCTTTTTTATGCCAGGGGGCATTGTCTAAAATAATGCAATATTTTTTACCGTCAGGACATGGCTTGGTTTTGATGAACTCTCTGAAATTTTGTATAACAGACTCATAATTGAACCATCCAGGTTTTGTAACTGTCAATTCACCAGTTTCAGGTATAACAAAACCGCTGTATGCCACATTGTTTTTGCCCGGCCTGGACATTACTTTTGGCTCGGAACCCTTTTCAGCCCACTTTTTTGTTATAGTTGTCTGGACCTGGAAATGCACTTCGTCTTGAAACACGGGGATTAATTTCTCGTTTTGGTTGGCTTGTGTCATTTTTTTTAAAGTCATCCCTTGCTTCATCGTCTGAACCTTCTAACGATGGATATGTTTGTGGCCGTATTAATGAAAAACCATGCGGTGAAGCAGGTATTGGCTTGCACGCACCCCATAGTCTATTCCGAATTCAGAATAAATATAGTCAGAGAGCGTCTGTCCATCCCAGACATGGTATCCGAAATCTTCGGGATCGCTTTTGACTGCATCATGCAAACTGCTGATCTGGCTGTCAGTGAGTCTGCAGGGTCTGCCATTCTGTTTTACAGACATAAGCGTCTCCCAACCAGATTCATCAACATTTTTGAGCCAGTTCTGCAATGTGCGCTCACTATAGCCACAGAATTCGGACAGTGTCTTGGGAGACATGCCGCTTAAGATCAAATTAACCATGGAAACGCAGTAAATAAATTTAGCATCTGCGTTTTCTGTAACTATGTTTTTACCCTGTTCCAACAGAGTATTTGGATCGTGGATATACTTATGGATTCTCATATAAATCACCTCATAAGTAGTATACCACATTTAGGTAATTTTAGCTGCATATAACGCAATTATTTAATGCGTTTACTATATCTATCTTTCGGCGGGGTGGTACATGGATGAACGGAGAGACGCCCCTGCCCATAATCCGAAGGTTCGGTTCAATGAGGATGTCTGTCCAATCGGCACAAGCTGCCTGGCACACTGTGCAGTCCGTTGGCTGGAAGAGCATCGCTAAACCGGGGCATCGTTCTGTACTCCTTTGCGTTTTTCTGGCCGCGGTTCCCTTTCGGTTCATCAGCAAAAAGAATATTATGGTGGTGGGAGAACTGGGAGGGAATGCAGTTCCGGTTGTGGCAGTCCCTTATTCGGGAAAGGCATACAGCCTGGTAAGGAAGTGAAAGGCGGGGGATAAAGCCGAAAATATATCCATACGGAATATGGCAGGCGCCATTCTTTCCATAAAGTCATTTTTAAAAGAAAACGAAAAAGTAATTGAGGACTATTTTATTTTCTTTCTGAATAAAGTCCTGATGATCTATGTGGCTACTGAGGAACTGCAGGATGCGTTCCTTTTGACAAGTTCCTCTCCCATATCAGGACGATGCAGTTCATTGATGACCACAATGCTTTTACCATCAGCATCCTTTATAATATCAACTTTTTTATCCATCGTAGCTGCTCTTCTTTTCAAATTCATTGTATCAGAAAGGCTAACAGCCATATTGTACCATGCCGATTTATATAATTCCATTTAAAAATCTATAAAAAAAATCTATAAAAATCTATAGTTACTATTCACGGCTGATTTCAGAAAATAGCCAAATTCGTTGTGCTTATCATAAGAAAAACAGCAGCTTTTGTTTTTCTTTTTGGGAAGTTATTGAAATGATTTTTTTATTCAGATACACTATATGTAAGTTTACAAAAGATAGCAGAAAAAGAGAGGAAAAGCAATGTAGATTAGGCTATTCTTATTTGCGAGGAGGTAAGAGGATGGAATGGTTGAAAAAACTTGGAGCAGCTATTGATTACATAGAAGATAATCTGGACAAGGAAATATCATATGACGAAGCAGCCCGTATTGCGTGTTGTTCTCCCTATTATTTTCAGCGTGTTTTTTCTTACGTTTCGGGCGTGTCATTGTCGGAATACATACGCCGTCGCAAAATGACGCAGGCAGCGTTTGAATTGCAGCGGACAAACAAAAAAGTAATAGATATTGCTTTGAAGTATGGTTATTCTTCTCCGACTTCTTTTAATCGGGCTTTTCAGAATGTCCATGGAATTACTCCAACAGCCGCAAAAACTATGGGAAGTATTCTGCAAGCATATCCGTCAATTCAGTTTAGGGTCGAAATAACAGGAGGAAATGCTATGGCATATCACATTGTGGAAAAACAACCCCTGCATATTGTGGGAATCCGCATCCCTTTAGTCTGCGATATGGAAGAAAATTTAAGGGTAGTCCCCGATTTTTGGAAAGCCGCATTGCAGGGAAATCAATTTTCAGAAATATACAAATTATCAAATCAAGAGCCAGATGGGATTTTAGGAATCAGCGTATATGAAAGCCCAAAAGAAATTTATTATTATATCGGTGTTGCTGCCAATGCTTCTGCCCCTGCGGGTATGTATGAGTACGAAATTCCTGCGGCTACTTGGGTTATATTTGAGAATAATGGACGTTTTAAGGAAGATGTGCAAAGTGTATTCAGACGGTTTTACATGGAATGGCTGCCATTTTCTGGATATAAGTATGCGGAATTGCCAGATATTGAAGTGTATCCGGTTTGTGACAGCCAGCCTGTACATGGAGATTCCGAAGTATGGATTGCAATTAAAAAGGAGGACAGATAAGGTGTATCATTTAAGGCTAAAAGGTGACCATTATGAAATGGGTGTGAAGCGTGGGAAGATTTTTAATCATAGCCGAATTACCTTTCCTCTCCAGTTGGATGATTTTCAACTGGAACATGGAAAGCAAAGTGAGGAAATATTAAGAAAATTTTTTCCAGAAGTGTGTGAGGAAATAAAAGGGGTAAGCGACACCATAAGAGCGGACTATTTGCATTTTGCTTCCTGGATGTTGTGCATGGGCTGCTGTATGTATAACCTGGAAAACAACTTCCCTGTCGAGATTCGAGGGTGTACCGCTTTTGCCTATTCAAAAAACGGAAAATTGATATATGGAAGAAATAATGATTTGCCGCCTTATTTGCGTGATGGATGCAAAAGTGAAATTTATGCGCCGAAGAATGGAAACAGATTCAATATCACTACATCATCTTTCATCAATGGAGAAGAGGGGCTGAATGAGCATGGGCTTGCCGTGGCAATGACGTTTGTTATGACTGACCTTAAAAAGATAAGGGCAGGGTTTAACTCATGTTTTATTGTACGGTATTTGCTTGAAAAGGCAGATAATACAGAGCAGGCGGTTTTGCTACTTTGTAATCTGCCAATAGCTTCTAACTGTAACATTTTACTTGCGGATAAAAGTGGCAGTATGGTGGTGGTCGAATGTACGCCAACTATCAAAAAAATACGTGAAGCAGAAATCTTTCATGGGGATAGGATAGTCTGTACGGTCAATAGCTTTATTTCTGATGAAATGAAGCCTTATGACGATGCAAATGGGAATGATTATGATTCCTACAAGCGTTATAAGGTTGTCATGGACAGTTTTTCTTCGGGGAAGATAAAGGACGGTTACATTGAGGCTACCAAGCAGCTTTTGAAAGGCAATTATGGCTTTATGTGCCAATATGATAATGAACCAGACTTTGAAACCGTTTGGAGTTCTATATTTGATTTAGAGAACTTAGCCATTTACCGTGCAGAGGGCGACCCAAGAAAGAAGAAATTTGTTAGCGATAACAGGCTGCATAATCTAAAATATAAGTGATCAGGGATATGTCGAAAAAGGATAGAAAATAAGGAAATCAGTTTGCGGATGACAAAATAAAAGTTTAGTCATCTGTTTTTTCATGCGTTAGGAAATTGTGTCATAACATAGCCGTGAATAGTAATGATGGGTATAGATATGTTTTGCATGATGTTTCCAATAAGCTTGTAAAAAAGAACATTGTATGATACATTGTAATAAGGTGTATTTATGAATTTATTCTTACAACCTATGCTTATTGTTTAGAGGAAGCAATATGTTGGTACAGTTAAAATACAGAAAGAAAAGGTGAAGTTCGTGTTACGCTTTATTTATGTTATATTAGGGAATCTGCACCGTGCGTGGATGATTCCAAAGATGGGGTATTATGCCAAGCATGTAGAGAAATACTCAGAGGAGTTTCGTTATGAATATGACAGGTATGCGATTCGGTTAATGAACCATACTGGGAGGATACAGACAAAGGCGTATGGAATGGAGAATCTTCCAAAGGAGGGTGGGTATGTTATGTTTGCCAATCATCAGGGAAAATATGATGCACTTGGCATTATGTTATCCCATGATAAGCCATGTTCCATTGTGATGGATGAAGCAAGGTCTAATTTTCCTTTGGTGAAACAGTTTATTGATTTGGTACAGGGAAAGCGTTTAAAATTAAATGATTTGCGCCAATCGGCAAGTATTATCCGTGAAGTTTCAAAAGAAGTGAAACAGGGACGGAAGTTTATTATTTTTCCTTCTGGAGGGTATGAGCATCGCAATGGCAATTATGTAGATCCGTTTAAGCCGGGAAGTTTTAAAAGTGCCATGAGGGCGAAGGCTCCGATTGTACCAGTGGCATTGGTTGATTCCTGGAAAGTTTTTGATTTGTGGTCTCTGCGGAAAGTGGAGACGAAAGTAATCTATCTGAAACCATTATATTATGACGATTATCGGGAAATGTCTTCAAAAGAAATATGTAAGGTAGTATATAACCGCATCTGTAATGCAATCTGCAATGCGGAAGATAATATAGAGTTGGCTTTAATGCAGTAGCAGGAGTTAGGAACTATAAATTGAACAACTTACTCGCCTGCTTTTTCGATTGCTGCATCAAAAAGCCTCGCCGTAGCCCGCTACGTTGCTAAGCGCCAGTGGCGCTTGTTTAGCAAGGATCGAAGCGGAGCGTAGAACTACGTTTTTTTCTTTGCACTCGGAAAAACGTTCTTCGTAACTTGTTCATTTAATTTATTTACAGTTCCTTAGAATGGAGGGAAAACAGGAATGGGACAGACATTGTATTTAGATTGTTTTGCAGGAATCAGCGGAGATATGATGGCAGGCTGTTTGCTTGATTTGGGAGCGGACAGGGAAAAATTGGAAAAGGCGTTAGAAAGTCTGGACTTAGAAGGATATCAGACGGAAATTTCACGTGTGAAAAAAGCAGGATTAGATGTATGTGATTTTGCTGTTTTATTGGATGAATCGTATGAAAACCATGACCATGATATGGAATATCTGCATGGACAGTCCAATAACCATGCGCATAGTCATGTGCATGGTGCTGGGCAGAATACAGTTCATTCGCATGCCCATCGTGGACATTTAGAAATTAATGAGATAATTAATCGTGCTTCTATATCAGAACAGGCACGTAAAACGGCGCTTCGTATTTTTGCTATTCTTGCAAAGGCAGAGGCAAAAGCACATGGCATTCCAGAACGGGAGGTGCATTTCCATGAGGTAGGGGCTGTTGATTCTATTGTGGATATTGTGGCAGTGGCAGTTTGTCTGGATGATTTGAATATAACAGAGGTAATTGTGCCATACTTGTGTGAAGGAAGAGGGATGGTTCGCTGCCAGCATGGGCTGATGCCGATACCAGTGCCCGCAGTGGCCAATATTGTAAATCGTTTTAAACTCACTATTCAGCCAACAGAAGTAGAAGGTGAGCTTGTTACGCCGACTGGTGCGGCAATTGTAGCGGCTGTTCGGACAAAGGAAAAACTGCCAGAGCACTATCAAATTCTTTCTTCGGGAATGGGGGCTGGAAAAAGGAATTATTCCCGTCCCAGTATTTTAAGAGGGATGTTACTTTTGGAGCAGGCTTCTGCTGATATAGATCATGAGCGGATTTGGAAATTAGAAAGTAATATTGATGACTGTACTGGAGAAGCATTTGGATATACAGCGGAATTATTGCTGGAAAAGGGTGCGGCAGATGTTTATTATACCCCTGTATTTATGAAAAAGAACAGGCCGTCTTATGTCCTTTCTGTTCTTTGTGCAGAAGAAAAGATACCATTACTCGAAAAAATTATTTTTCAAAATACAACAACCATTGGTATCCGGAAGTTTCCAGTGCAAAGAAGTGTGTTGCCACGGCAGGTAAAAGAATGTGATACTTCTTACGGAACAGTGAGGGTTAAGGTGTGTACCCTTCCAGATGGAATGAAGCGTGTTTATCCAGAATATGAAAGTATTCGAAAAATCTGTAAGGAGCAAAATGCGGCATATGGAGAGGTCTGGCAGAAAATAGCGGCAGAATGCAATGCGTTGACATTTAATTAAGAAACCGCTGGTTCAGGTGATGAGGTCTGTGAAGTAAATGACAGGTGGCACAAAGAAGTGATTGTAAAAGAAAGGTGGTAAAAGTGAAAGACGATGAAATGATACAGCAAGAGAATCAGGAAGAAATTACCAGAAAAGGGAACCCGAGAAAGCCACAGGGCGAAGAAGGCGTGCAGATGCTTCATCGCATGAATAAAAGCCACTATGAAGTGACTGGCTGGGCGCTGGATTTTCTTACCTTTCAGGAAAATAATCAGATTTTAGATATTGGATGTGGCGGCGGCGCCACATTGAAACGAATGTCGGAATATATTCATACAGGGCATTTGACGGGAGTTGACTATTCTAAAGTATCGGTAGATTTGTCAAGGGAATTTAATGTAGAAGATATTCAAAGCGGAAAAATGGAAGTTTTGGAAGCGTCCGTTGAGAATTTACCATTTGAAGAGAAAACATTTGACAAAATAGTTACAGTGGAGAGTTTTTATTTTTGGCCAGCTCCAGTAGAGAATCTGAAAGAGGTATTTCGTGTGTTAAAGGAAGGCGGCACATTTTTACTGGTTGCGGAAATCTATCAGAAGGATGATTTGAAAAAAGAAGTGATGGAGGGAGTTGCAAGGTACCAGCTTTTGAATCCGACGGCCGAAGAGTTCCGGCAGATGTTTTTACAGGCAGGCTTTTCGGGTGTTTCTATTCATACAAAGGAAGGCAAGGACTGGATTTGTATAGAGGGTATTCGATAGTTGGGTGTGGTGTATATGAAAAAGTCATAAATAAGCTTTCTTCCGCATACAGTTAGGTAGGACGTGAAGGAGGTAAAATATGAACAGTTTTCAGGTATACAAGGATTTGGCAGAGCGTACAAAAGGAGAATTTTACATTGGAGTATGCGGTCCGGTAAGGACTGGAAAATCAACCTTTATTAAGCGCTTTATGGAGCTTTTAGTGCTTCCGGGGATTGCGGATGAGCATGACAGGGAGCGGGCAACGGATGAGTTACCGCAGTCTGCTGATGGAAAAACGATTATGACAACAGAGCCGAAATTTATTCCAAAGGAGGCAGTGTCTGTTAATTTGTTTGGTGACAATCAGGTGAAGGTACGTCTGATTGACTGTGTTGGCTATATCGTAAAGGAAGCCGCAGGACTTTTGGAAGAAGACAGTGAACGGATGGTTATGACTCCATGGTCAAAAGAGGCTATGCCGTTTACACAGGCGGCAGAGTTTGGAACACGTAAAGTAATCCATGACCATTCAACGATTGGCATTGTGGTTACAACAGATGGAAGCTTTGGAGAGATTCCAAGAGAGGCGTACCATGAGGCAGAAGCAAGGACGATACAGGAGTTAAAAAGTATTGGAAAGCCTTTTGTCGTACTGCTTAATTCTGCAAAACCATATAGCGAAGAGACAGTAGAACTGGTAAATAAAATAAATCAGGAATACAATGTATCAGCGATGGCGGTAAACTGTAATCAGCTTCGGAGTGAAGATATTCAGGGAATTATGGAAAATATTCTTTCTTCTTTCCCTGTCAGGCAGATTGCTTTCCGGCTGCCAAAGTGGGTAGAAATGCTGCCGAAGGAGCACTGGCTTAAGGCTGAACTGATAGAGCGCGTGCGTGAGATTCTAGGAAAGATTACGCAGATACGCGATGTGACAGTTGAGAATTTTACTACAGACAGTGAAATGATACGCCAGTTTAAAATAGGGCATATCGGTATGGAAAACGGAATGGTAAATATTGATACTGTTTTTGATGACAGTAAATATTATCAGATTTTAAGCGAACTTGTGGGAATGGAAATCACTGGGGAATATCAGTTGATTCACCTGTTGAAAGAATATGTCGATAAGAAACAGGATATCGAAAAAATTAGTGATGCGTGGAATGAGGTACACCGAAAAGGCTATGGTGTCATTACTCCGGGAGTAGATGAAATTATGATTGATGATCCAGAATTAATCCGTCATGGTAACAAATTTGGTGTTAAAATCAAGGCAGTCAGCCCGTCCGTTCATCTGATTCAGGCAAATATTGAAACGGAGATTGCTCCGATTGTCGGAACACAGCAGCAGGCAGAAGATTTAATCCAATACATATCTGGTAAAAATACAGAGAAACAGGAATCCATCTGGGATACCAATATTTTCGGAAAAACGGTGCAGCAGCTTGTGGAAGAAGGTATGGCAACGAAGGTGAACCGTCTGACAGATGAGAGTCAGATTAAATTGCAGGAAACGATACAAAAGGTTATTAATGATAGCAATGGTGGTCTGGTCTGCATTATCATATGATATTCAGGTGCAAAATCTTTATGTGAAAATAAGGCTGTAAAGATTTTGCACCTTTTTTCTTTGAATAGTAACATGGAATTACCTTTTGCTATTTCAATGACACATGATATCGTTATTTAGATCTAGAGCATGTTTGAAAATTCATTCCAGGAACCTTCAGTTCCTTGCAATCTGTACGCTATGTTTTGCGCTATATTTGGTTCAAATTTTAGAAACAATTGGGAGAAATATTAATGGATGTAAATAAAATAAATGAATATACGCTTATGAAACACAATATTTTACCTGGGTACCAACAGAGTTGTATTGAAGATGTTGCAAGGAATCATTTGGGATTGCATTCTGCAAGGATAATGACTCCATATACAACATTATGTTCAAGATTAAAAGGTTATAATCCGCAAATGCTCACATCGCAATTATATAAAGATAAGAAGTTAATAAAAATGCGGTGTATGCGTACTACTTTACATATAGTACCTTTAGATATTGCCAGTATACTTCATATGGCTACTTTAGATTTGCGCCTTTCTGATTGCAAACTGTTTTTTAGAAGGAATGCTATTTCAATTGAGCAAGTGGAAGATATGGAAGAAGAATTAATTAATTTTATGAATTTACCAAAAACCAGTAGTGAAATAGAAGAAAGAATATTAGAAAAAAATAAATTTCTCCAAACTGATTTGAAAAAAGAAAGTGCAAAAAAAATTTCCACCTGTGCGGTTGGAAAATAGAACAATGTAACCGATTAAAAATA
>CANSYK010000085.1 GCA_947651225.1 uncultured bacterium
TTCCAGGTCATCATCTTTTCCTTTCCTCATAAACGTCTTTATGCAGACAAGGTCGCCATCTTCATCATACAATCCCAGCTCACTGATGTAAGAATTTTGCAACTCGTTTTCGGAAAGAGTACATGTATAGCGGCAGGCCGTTTTATTCACGAAGGAATATCCGTCTATCTCCTTCCGCAGCAGCTCGTTTGTAAGCCCTAGCTGCCCATCTGTTGGTGGGACAATGTTTCCGGATGAATCTGTCCCGCCATCCCCGAAAGCCATGCCGATTATTTTAGGAAGCTTATTTTCCCCAGCCCTCGCTTTACATATTTTTTCCCGTGCGGCCTCTGTGATGATTACATTTTTATTTGCATCTTCCATCAAAGTTTCTCCTCTCTATAAACTGAATCAAGCTTCTTGGAGCCATCTAAAAACTTGGAACCGTTTAAAAAACGGTAATCCTTTGTCTTAGTTGTTGCAACGGCATTTTCTATTTTTTCTCGTGGTTCTTTAATGCATAAGCATATTTTTACCACCTTACTGCCTTTGCACCCTGCAGTCTTAAATCCAATGCCAGAACGGAAAACTGCCCCAGTATGTTTTTCCCATCCTGTAATTATTTCCCCCTTCACTGCCAGTACCTGTAGTGAAAAAAATCCCCTGTTTTTCACGAAAACAGCCCTGTATGATATCCCTGCTATCAGCCAGTATCTTCTTTCCTCATTAAGATGATGTGATCCATCCAGGAAATGGGAGCCATTCAGCAGCCTTGTGCCAAAAAAGGAAACCTTGGCATGCATCCCTGTTTTTTGCAGAAATATTTTTTCAATCCCGTTTTGGTCAATTACAGCCCATGACAACATCATTGCCCTATATGTCATATTGAGCGGCAGTACCCTTTCAATAAACCCTACGGCATCGGAAAACATCTGCCTTGATTCCAAATCCAGCTTTATCAATGCCCGTTCCCTTTTTTCATCCACGTCAAAAGTTGTCCTTCCCGGTGCTAATTCCTCTATTTTTCTTTTTACCACACGGTATGTATATGGGAGTTTTTCCAATACCCTGCTTCTTACCCTGAAATGGCGTTCTTCCATGGTATCCGTATCATATGGCCGAATTCCAAGTATCTTTTCCCATAGCAGCAGCTTTTCACTGCCCATGCCGGTCAGGTATATGTCATTCCATAAATTTTCTGATGCCCTGTCCAGTTCTGCCGCCTGCCGGTCATTCATCCTGTATATCTGCTTTATTTCTGGTATCTGCGTAAAAACCTCTGGAGCATTAAATAACATTGACATCCCCCTTTATCGGCACTGCATGGTATGGCACCGTAAGATTCCTTTCTTCCATATTTATTTTTGTCCCCACAACATCAACCACCCCTTCTATCCCCATTATGCGTGCATCAATCTGCGATATCCTGACGATGGTATTATTAAATTCGTTGTTTTCCCATTCCATCCTTAGTTTTAACAGGTACGCATCCAAGGCCTCATTTATCTGTGACAGGTTTTTGTCCGTACTGTAACCATCATCCCATGTGATGCAGGTTTCCACATCTATTTTTACCTCTTCCACGCCTGAAACTAATACATTATGGCATATTGGGGCTGCCCCGTCCCCTTCTCCATGGTTTGTTTCTGGGTCAATAAGGCTTTGTACTGTCTTTACAAGTTCTTCTGAAGGCTTCCCGTAAACATTGGATATGATAGTGCAATATATCCATGGAGAACCGGCAGCCCTGCGCTTTGGCTTGCAGCCGCCCACACCCTCTATGGCATTGATAAACCTCCTATAATCTGCTTTATTGCCGCCAAATGCAAGGGACTGGAAAGACTGTATTACCCTTTGCCGGAATGCCTCGGTATCTTCGTCATCCTCGCCTGCAGATATAATTTCCGTTATCTGCCCGCCTTTGTAATTATCAATATAATCCACCGGAACCAGTTCCCCTAATGTCCCGTTTGCTTCTGTCCCTTCGGTTTCGCACTGTAGGCGGTATTCGAAGCCTTCTATCTTCCCTGTAACCTCATAAATATAATCCTGGCAGCTAAACCGCAAACCAGTTTCTATCTCCTGGTAAAATACCCCTCTTACTGCCGGGAAAGTTGCATAGCGGAAAGAAATCCCCCTTTCCTGTGCATATGGGATTAAATGTGCCAGATCCATTGTGTCTATGTTTATGTTGTCAAATATGTCTTCCATATCTGCATAGGCCTCTTCTAATTTCTCAGCAATTTTTGCACAGGCATTAAACGCAAGGGAACCTTCGTCCGTCCGCACGCCTGCGCCAAAACCTGTAAGCATCTCATCCAGGATATTTTCGGCAGTCCTGTCCTCAAACATTTATTTCCACCTCCTCATTCCCATAATCTGTAAGGATGGTAAATTTCACTGTCAAACGGTCCATGGATATCCCAATTTCAAAATCCTCCACGCCCGTTATGTCTGTGTTCGCACTAAGGGTATCTTCCACCATCCTCTGTGCTTCGCTTTTGATATATTCCCTGTCGTATTCCTTCCCAATAAGGGAATGGAGATCATTCCCATAATCCCAGCTGTATTGTGGATAGGTATACCTGTCAATACCAAGGGCTATCATTACCCACTGCTTCACAGCCTCTTTTCCAGTCAGTATTCTCCCGGTCAGCCTCCCGGTGGAAAAATCAATTTCATATTCGCCAGGCTCGCCTGTTTCGCTGTCCGTTTCCATCAATTCCTCGTCTTCTTCATCTTCGATATCAAAAGGGAACATCACAGCCTCACCACCTTTTCCAATATGACATACCTGTCAATAGCATACTTATCATTTGCAATAATAGGGTACAGCACTACCTCATCCCCTGGTTTTAACGGGCTGATATATTCTTTCTGTTCCACATCTGTGCATATCTTTTTCAATAAGTGTTCTGCAATAATCAGATCGTCGCTGTCCAGTTCTATCCCGTGTATTTCGCATGTATTCTCCCCTGTCATGGTTCCCAATACAAGCTTTGGGCTGTTAAGTACCGCACCCTGCTTTCTCATAAGCATCAGCATCTTATCATATCCGTCCATATCCCCACCTACTTCCAGCACCTTGAGCAAGGCTTGTATTTCCGCTTTCCCTTGTTCTTTCCGCTTTTGAGCTTAACGGACTTTAATTTTAAAACAGTGCTTTTTTTCTTTGTTTTGCTGTTTTTTATGCTGCTGCATTCAGTCGTGCTGTGGTATACGGTTCCGCTTTCCGTATAATAACAGACAGCATTGTTTGCAAGCTGCTTCTTTGTAACACCTGCAGAATGGCTGCTTTTTTTCTTTTTAGCAGTTTTCTTTCCTCCCGTCTCTGCATCAGCCCCCTCTTCCATTGTGTTCACCAAACTTAATTCCAGTTGCATCATATGGGTTCCATTCTCAAATGTATGGGAATCTGACTTAATATAAAATTTCCCTGTAAGACCTGCTGCTTTATCCTTAATCTTTATGCTGTAACCAGAAACTGCCCGTATATCCCCAATAGCTTCTACAGAAGAACTTTTGGTAATTCCCACTAACATTCCCTTTGCAACATTCTTTGCATTGACTTTCTCTTCTTTTGTATAAGTATTCTGGTAAACACCATACTTTGATATTTGGGATGTTTTTTCCACCCTTCCCAGTTTTTTCCCTTTCTCATTGTAAATTTCTACCCTGTTGACCATACCATCCACTGTGTCCGTATGGGAAGCCCCGGTTATGTTGACGCCTTGTTCCAGCACCACGCCTGTATCTTTCCCTTTTATTATCACACTTACCTTTTTTCCGGACATGGCAGGCATGTATTTTTTTCCCGTATGTGCCTTCGCCTTCCTATAGGCAGTTATAATAATGTCATAAATACATTGGTCTTCAAAAAACAGTTTCGGGATATTGTATTTTGTTGCAGCAAGCTTCTCTGTTGGAATCCCAATTTCCCGGCATACTTTTCTTGTAATGGATTCTGCGGTCATGTTTTTAAATTTATGTGTTGTGTTTGAGTGTAACAGGTGGTGCATAAAATCCATAGCTGTATATGTGACAGTCCCGATTTCGCCTTTCCTTTCCCTTGTTGTCACCGTCCCGATAAATAGGACTTTTTTGCCATTACATAGTTTTACAATGTCCCCCAGCTTTATTTTAATGTTTTGGAAGGTTTTATCATATGGATTGCTTGGTATATCAAAATTAATCTGCCTGGAACACTGTTCATCACTGCCGCTCCATTCTATTCTGACATATTCAATCCAATAACCATTCCATTCAAGTTTTATCATACCTTTATCACAACCTTTTTCCCAATCAGTAACGTATTGACCGGTATCTTTGCCACATTTGGATGCTTCTTTCTGTATGCAAGGCTGACCTTGTTTATCAGCTTCTTATTCTGTTTCTTCAATGCTTTCCAGTTTGCCGAAGTGCCTGTTTTCTTTTTTGCAACCTTCTGCCATGTGTCCCCTTTTTTCCAGACATATTTACATGATTTTACTGCTTTTGCTTCCCTGAGAAGATAGGGGGATGTCACACTGTTTCCGGCTGCCGTATTTTTCTTTGCCGTTTTTTTTAGTTTCCTGTACTCCTTAAAAGCCAGTGTATAATTTACATCCCCTGATTGGTCTGCTTCACCATAAGAAAAACTTTCTATCGTGAAAAAAGAGTTAATGTCCGTCTCTGTAATGACCAGGTGTATCGTCTCGTTCTTCTCGTAAAGTTTTTTCAGTTTTTTGGTATAGGTATATGGTTTGCTTGGTTTACACTGGCAAAAATCGTAATATTCGTGCGGAAAAAAAGAAGAAAGGCTTATGGAATATAAGCCCCTCTTCCCTTTCAGGTTGATTTCCCCAAAATTCTGCACCACAACATTTGTATTGCCCTGCGAACCAGATAACTCAAAAGAACTCGGTAAAATCGGAAGCTGGATGGATTTTGTATCATTATCCCACTTCAGCCAAATCTTCATCTAAATCGCCGCCTCCTATATTTTTTGCCCGTTTTACTAATTTGTCTGCTATTCCTTCCACAATCCTGTCAATATCCTTATCCTCCCGTACCACGATACTGTCTGCCAGCTTTGCGATATTTATCACTATGCCGCCTTTTGACGTGCTTTTCCGCTTTGAGAGGATATCCTTTGTTGCGGAATTTGAAACTACCTGTGCCCCTTTCGGGAGGTTGACAAGCTCTGGCCCATTCTCGCCGACGATTGCGCTGCCGCTGTATTTTATGGTGCCTCCGGTTGCTAACATTGGTATGGTTGGTATTTTTAGGCCGAAATTCTTTCCACCGAATTTAGGGACCCAGTCCGGTATCTTTATGCCCCCAAGGGCTTTATTTATGCCATTTACAACACCATTGACCAGCCCTATCACAGCATTGAACGGCGTTTTTACCAGCCCCACCAAGGCAGTAAATACACCACCGAAAATTTCTTTTATGCCTGTCCATGCTTTTTCCCAGTTTCCTGTAAAAATCCCAGTAACAAAATCAATCACGCCGCCTAATGCATCAAGGAGGCCGCCTGCAACATCCACCACGCCTTTTAACAGCCCGGATGCAAACCCGACAATCCCAGAAAAATATACCTGCAGCCCTTTAAAGAATGTTCCCCCGAACCACTTCAAAAAAGGCCCGAGTGATTTTTTCATCCCTCCAAAGCACTCCCCGAACTTTCCGCCAAGCGACATAACCTTTTTTCCAAGGCCGCCAACGCTTTTCTGGAATGCTTTAATATCTAGCCCGGAATGTGTAAAGGCACTCTTTATTGTATTTCCAAGCTTCCCGGCCATTTTTTTGATTTTATCCCAGTTTTTATAGACAAGGACACCGCCAATGGCAATGGCACCCAATATCGCCACAACAGAACCGGCCGGCCCCAGAAACGTAAATGCAGCCTTGCCTACTGTCCCGAAAACACTTCCAAGTTTTGTAAAAGGGGCGAAAAGCTTTCCTGAAAACTTCCCAAATATACCGAAAAGCCCTTTAAAAGGCGTAAATAAAAAGCTGCACTTCCCACCTAAGCCTTTTAAAAGATTTCCAAGTACACCAAACGGTTTTTTCAATCCTGCTGCCCTGCCGCCAACCTTCCCAATGGCATTCCCTACCTTTGACAGTCCCTTTGGTGGTGCTACATGGATACTTTTTAGTATATTAAAAGCGTCTTTGGCATTTTTACTCATCTGTGGGAGTTTTCCCCCAAAGTTCCCTATGCCTCTTACTACGCCCCCTATACTTGATGTCAATTTTCCAAAGGCAATAAGCCCTGGCCCTATAGAGGCAGCCATCAATGCATTTTTAATGATGGCGTCCTGCTGCTTCTTGCTTAAGCCGTTGAACTTATCCGCAATCCCCTGAATAAATACTGTTGCCTTTTTTACATATGGCGTCAGTCTCTCACCAAAGCTTATCCCGATACTTTCAACAGTCGATTTGAGTGTTGTCAGCTGCCCGTTAAGGTTATCCTGTGAAACCTTGTACATTTTGTTGCAGGCACCACTTGAACCGTCAACGGCTTCTGACAGTTTTTTAAACTTTTTGTCTGATGCATTGACTGTGGCCAGCAGCGCAGACATCCCTTTTTCCCCGGCAAGTGCCGCAGCATACTGTTTCTGTTCTTCTTTGCTTAGCCCTTTAAAAGTTCCCCTTAATTCTTTCAGTGTGGTGCCAAGCGGCTTTGTCTTCCCATCACTTTTTTTGGTGTTTATCCCCAAAGCCTCCATGGCGGCAGCAGTTTTCTTTGACGGCTTTTCCATATCTGACAGAAGCCCCTTCATTGATGTTACCGTCTTATTCATTTTTTTGCCTACACCGTCTGAACTGTCAATGGCTTTTGATAAACTCTTGAAATCCTTCTCAGATGCATTTACCATGGCAAGCAGCCCCGACATTCCGTTCTGCCCGGCAAGCATGGCAGCATACTGCGTCTGCTCTTCTTCAGTAAGGCCGTTAAAAGACTTTCTCATTTTTTTCAGGATTCCTTCAAACGACCTCATTTTCCCATCGCTTCTTGTAAGGCTTATCCCAAGGGCATCCATTGCCGCCTGGCTTGCTTTTGTCGGTTTTGCCATCCTGGTAAAAAGCGCACGCATGGAGGTTCCTGCCTGGCTTGCCTTGATGCCGCTGTTTGCCATCAGCCCAAGCCCTTTAGATACATCATTGACATTAAATTTTAGGGAACCGGCAAGCGGTGCGCAATATTTAAACGATTCCCCCAACATCCTTACATTGGTATTGGAATTTGCCGATGCTGCCGCCATGACATTTGTAAAATGCCCGGCGTCTTTTGCTGTCATTTTAAAAGCGGTAAGGGAATCCGTCACAATATCGGAAGTAGTTGCCAGGTCTTCATTTGCCGCACCGGCTAGCTTCATAATCGGCTCAATGCCTTCCATCATAGAACCGGTCTTCCAACCGGCCATTGCCATATACTGGTATGCCTCTGTTGCTTCCTTTGCGGAAAATTTTGTTTTTGCACCCATTTCCTTTGCTTTAGCAGAAAGCTTGTCAAGCTGCTTCCCACTGGCACCGGAAATGGACTGCACATTGCTCATGCCCTTTTCAAAATCCGCTGCAAGCTTTACCGCACCTGCACCAGCTGCCGCAATCGGGGCAGTTAATTTAGATGTCATGCCCTTGCCTGCACCGGATATTGCATTCCCGACTTTCTGTATGGACTTGCCTGCCCTCTGGAATTCCTTGGAATGTGCGCTTAATGCCTTCCCTGCTTTCCCAAGGGGTGCCGTAAGCTTATCTGTCAGTGACAGGATCACATCTATTGTTTTTGCCATTCCCTGTCACCCCCTATGCGCCAAACATTTCTGCGATTTCTTCCTGTTCCCTGTCCCTCTCTTCCACCTCATGGTGCATAAATGCCCTGAGTACCAGTTTTTCCCCATACCCGGCATCTGCATATACAGAAGGGAATACCCCATGGTAGCGAAAAAGGAGGTACATTAACTGTACCTCCCCATTCGCTTTAATTAGTTTTTTATTTCTTCTTCTGTCTCTTTCTCATTGCCTATTTCTGAAAGCCCCATGATGGCGTCTGCCAGCTCCCCTGCCTCTGCCCCGAAAAGCTTCTCTGCCAGTTCTGTTGCCATACGGCATCCAAAATGTTCTTTCAGTTTTTCATCTTTTAAATCCGGCTCCGTCACGCCATAAACGCAGGTAAGGAGCCTTGTGTCGTATGCTTTGGTGCCATCGAAATTCCCTTGCGCATCATACTGCCTGTTGGTGATATCGCTTATGCGCCTTGCTTTAATCTCTTGTATTTTAACGGTTACTTTCCCCTCAGCCCCCAGAAGTTTTGCCAGCCTCGCAGACTGGTATTCCCCTTTGTTCAGCTCTTCTGTTTTCTTTGCATCTATTTTTAATAATTTATCTACCAAGTTCATATGCTGCCTCCATTTCTGTAACCCTAATTGATTGCGTCTAAAAGTTCCCAGTCCGTAAAGGTAAATGGTATGCTCTCTTCCAAGAGCTTTTTAGCTTCCCAGTTCACCAGCGTCATTTCATCAAAGGTACATCCTGTCAGCAGCACCCTCTCTTTCCCAGAAGAATCCGGGTCTTTCAGGTTTGAAATAATGCTGCAGGTTGTTGTCTTCCCAGCCTTCAGGTTGTCAGAAAGCATTTGGATGAAATACGATGTGACCTTATTCAGCTTTATTGTCCCCTTGCAGTCAATCCCCGTTATTTTGTACCCCTTTGCAAGCGTCCCTGTCTGGTTGACCTCTGTTTTTTCCAGTGTCACCTTTGCCTCAAGCCCCGTTGCCTCTGCCATGAAATCATCATTTACCCACACCTCGCCCCAGGTGCCGTTAATCACTTTTTCCGGCTCATATATTTTCTTCATAAACTGCGCCCTCCTTAAATCTCAATTGGAAGCACAATGTCTTCGATTGCATCCAGTATTTTTATTTTCGCTTTCAAAAACACAGAAGAACCCGTATCTGCCATCTTTAACGCATTTTCATTCATGTCCTCCGTCTTTATCCCATGCGCTTCCAGGTATGCCCTGTTTGCTTCTATATCAATTTCCACCTGTTCACTGGAAAGCACCCCGTCATTCACAAGCTGTTTCAGGTAAGAATGTATTGCAGATAAAAGCAGACATTTATTGTCATAGCTGTTGGCATATTTCCCTAGATAGCTGTCTTCTGCCGTTTTTGTAATATCGCTGCTGATCATGTCCATTGCTTCCACAATTTTAATCTTCTTAAAGGACTCCCCTTTTGTGTCTGTTGTAGTGACAAGGGAATTGACGGCACGGGCTGTCTTTACCTTTTCCCCGTCATGCCATACAATGAACTTCCCTGCATCCACCACAGCGTCCATTGCCTCCTTGGTAAGCCTCGTACAGTCTGTTAACTCTGTTAACGGCGCATAGGTACTGGATATCGTTATCGGCGTTCCTGCTATAATCCCGGCTATCCTTGCGCAATATTCTTCTGCTGAATACTCTTTTTCATCTGCTGTAACTTTTTCTGTGGCATAATTGATAATCCCCTCACTGTCTGCCTCCATGTTTGGGAGCACTGCCTTAATCAGTTTCCGCTGCTGCCGCTGTGACCTTACATAAGTGGCAATGTCCTGTTTTACTCCGTCTGTTTCAGCCCCTGGCACTGCCAGGTAATCAAACGGTATTGTCTTCAAGTAATCTAGTGCTTCCCCATAGCCTTCTGCACTTTCGCTGATAATAAAAGCAGTCACTTTCTTTGGCGCATTCACATACCCCATCAGTGCAAGCTTAATCTGTTCCTTATTTTTTTCACTTAATATTGGGGGGATGTCCTCATTTGACAGGCATACCACCGGATTTTGTCCCGGCAGGTTCGTGTCTTTTAATATCAGGGCAACCCTGCCCCGTTCTCCCCTTTTTACTACTGTGGCTGCCTTTTCAGTAAAACTTATTGTCACACTTGGCATTCCCATGCTTTATCATCTCCTCTCAATTTCATGGAAATGGAATCCATTATCTCCTCCTTTTCCATCCTTTCAATCCTGCTGAAAAATTCAATATCAATAGAAATTTCCATAATATCCCTGTCATTGCCGACCATGGCAAAGTGGAATCCTGTGACATCTGCTGCCCTTTCTCCAACTCTGACATAACCTCCAAAGAGCTTCTGTATCTCATCCGCTTTCTGTAAAATATCCCCTTCATCACATAAGGGCTGTAAATATGTTATGTAAAAAGTACAACGGGTGAAATTCGTGCTGCATGTTACACGCTCTGTATCAACCGGCTCAAGCTTTGTAAAAAAGCAGGGTCTCTTATAGCCCTCTTTTACTTCTACCCCATAATATTTATACTGTTTGTCCGGATACAGCGTTTTAAGCTGGCTGACCATTGCCTTTTTCAACTCTGTAAGCGTCATTTCATAGCCTCCTTTAATAATTCGTCCACCATAGCGTCAACTTCTAACAGCATAATCCTTTCATGCACCTTTACCGCCTTTTCCATCATATGTTTGCCCTGGACAAAACCCACGTTTTGGCCGCCGTTGTACAATGTCCGTGTTTTTGTGTTCCCGCCTGCTGTTTTATAACTCCTTGACCTTGGCGTTACCATCTGGTGGCCATGTTCAACGAGATGGAAATGCGGCGCCTTTGCCGAAACCTCTACATACTGTTTTATGCCGAACCCTTTTACCTGGCTGACATTATAAGAGCTTGTTTTGGAAAGGGACTGCTTTTGGTTTTCATTAAAATCAGTGTCACGCTTTACATTTTCAATCACTTTGCACCTGATATCCCTTCCGCTTCTCCTTAGCAGGCTCCCTGCCTTATTCGGGTAACGCCTGACAAGGTCTCTAAAAGTCTCTTCCAGTTCCTCCATCCCCTGGATGGACACGTTGATATCAGACATGCTGCCTCACCTCCTTCCCTTTGTGTTCTGTGCAGTATATCTGTAAAAGCCTGCCTGCAGCATCAATGTCAATTACGCTTTTTATCTCATACAGAGTATCTTTATACTGGATATACATATCCGAAGACACGCCCTTAAAATGCCGGACATATACTTTATAAGTAATTTCTTCCCGTAATTTCTGTGCTTCGTAAAACTCCCCGCCTTTTACTGGTGCAAGCTCTGCCCACATTTTTTTTACTGGAAGTAAGGCCTGCCTGCTCTGCCCCATGCTGTCAGTGCTTTCCCCATACTGTAAAAATGTAACCCTTTTATTCAGCCTGCCGATATCAATCTCCTTCACCCTGCTTCCCCCTTCCAAACTGCATCTGCATGGCATCCCTACCCACAATATGCCGGATTCCCCGCCTTTTACTCTTTATAACTGTAATTGTAATAACAACGAACGTGTTGCAAATGTAAATTCATCTGGTACCATTCCGTTAAGGCTTTTATTCCTTGGAGCTGCAGACCTGTTTTCATACCAATAGGCAATAAGCAGGTTGAGGTATACCTTTTCCAGTTCATAAGCCATTTTATTGCCCCCACTGTCTGTTTCTGGATACTCTTTGCCAGTCACATTTTTCAGGTACGCCTCTGCTGCCATAATAAAAGACTGTATCAGTGTATCGTCGTCGTCTAAATCTACCCTAAGATAATTTTTTACTTCATCCAGCGTTAAAATCATAATCCGCCTTTCCGGCCATTGGCAGCGGCAAAACTGCTGCCCTGCCCTACCCCGTCACTTTTTCCGCTTCCTGCTGTGCCAGGAAATCCGCTACAACCTCCGGTTTACTGTCTTCTGTTGTTTTTGTCATTGTATAGCCCTTTTCCTGTGCCAGTTTAATAATGTTTTCCCGGCTCAGCTTGTTTAACTCTGCCTCGCTGTATTCGCCGTCGCCATTAATGTCGTCTTTTACCCCGTCATTATTGCTATCGCCGGCAGAAAGTCCAATATCTACCATTCCCATAATAATTGCATCAGGATCTACGGCCTGAATGTCCAGGCGTTCCCTTACTTTGATGCTTGTCTGGTCTCTTTCCCATGCCCCTGCTGCAAGGTCTGTAATGTCTATTGTCAGGGTTTCACGGTCGAAAATCGTGATCGCCTCTTTCAGGTCGCCGCATACAACAGGTGCTTTGCCTGCAATATTGTGGAAAGTTTTGTGCGATACCACCTTAACCGGATAAATGCCAAACAGGAGACGCCTTGTAGACTGTGTAGGATCTTTCTGCAAAATGTAATCCCCTCTCTCATCCTTTAGTTTATCAAGGAAATTAAACCCGCTCTGGTTCGTCAGCACCACCGCACCTGCTGCAATTGCCGGATCTAACATTACATTGAAAATATCTTTCAGGTCATCAAGCCCCTTTACTGGCACTTCCAGTCCATTGCAAATTTCCTTAATCTTCTTGATGATTAAAAAATTACGTGTTGCCTTTGCTTTCTTGGAAATCCACTTTTTCAGGTAGCCCATGATATTCTCCGCACTGTCCTGGATCAGTTCCCTTGTCACTTTCAAGATGCCGCCTTTTTTATGGATTTTGTAATCAATGTTATCAAACTGCGGCGTAGATTCTTCTGGAAACTCTGCCGCCTCTTCCACATTGTCAAAAGGCGTCTGGTCTGCCTCACGTTCAATAACCCTGCTGCCGCTGTTCGTGCTTACATGCTCCACATTTACCAGGGTTTCCAATGCGTCCTCACTCCGGCGTAGCTCTTTGATTTTCGTCTTGACGTCTTTAGGCACTGTCAGGCCGCCATCCTCGTCACTGCCCTCCGACATTGCATTGAGGATTTCCCTGTCTTCTCCAGAAACTGGCTGTTTTCTATGTGCTGCCTTGATTGCATTTACAAACGCTGTAACCTGCTGCTTTGCTGCATCAGCCGCACCTGCAACTTTTCCCTTCCCTTTCTGTGCATCATCTTGTGCCTGCTGTGCGTCGCCGTCCTCCAAATCTGCCAGGATATCAAACTGTGCCTGTAAATCCCGCAGCTCTTCTTTGGCCGCCTTTGCATCTTCTAACTTTTTGCCTGCTACCAATTCCCTTACTTCTGCTTTTTTTGCGTTAATTTTGTTTAACAACGCCCTTAACTCTTTGTTCATGTCTTAACCTCCATTTTTTTCTTTATAAACCAAAAGAGGGCTTAGATTAATTCTAAGTCCTCTAATATTTCTGCTGCCTGTTGTTCATAATCCTCCTGTAGTTCTTTCTGTTTTTCCTTCTGCCCCAGCCTTTGAAGCACTTTATCTGCCACAACATCTGCTAACTGCTCCATTGAATATGTATTTTCATGCTGTCCTAGCTTTTCTTTCAGGTTTTCCGGCAAATGAAGATATCTCCCAAAATATTCACTGGCTGTGGCAGCAGCCGTGTTTTCTTCTGATACTTCAATATCAAAATATTCCTGCCATTCGTCACCGCTTTTCCATGTTTCTGCGTTGATAAGGCTGTTAATTTGTTCCTCTGTAACCCCCTCTTTTGCATGGCGCATATAAGTGCTTAATATTACCTTCTGGCATCCATCCAAAATGTCTGCCTCTTTCCTCATTTCATCCGCATTCCCCCATGCTATGCTTGACGGTTTATGTATCATCATCTGCGCATTGCACGGTATAATGATTTTATCGCCTGCCATGGCAATAACCGATGCTATGCTCGCCGCCAGCCCCTCAACATATACGGTAATCTCTGCGTTATACCGGAGCAGGATATTGTAAATGGCAATGCCGCCAAATACGCTCCCTCCCCCACTGTTAATATGCACATTGATTTTTGACACATTATCTAACTGGTCTAAAAAAGCCTGCACATCGCCTGGGGCTTTGTCCTCTGGGTAATATTTCTGCCATTCACCCAGGCTCTCACTGTTTATGTCCCCAAAAAAACAAAGGTCTGCTGTGCTTTCTGTCTGATTTCTTATTTCAATGCTTCCTACTTTTCGGAATTTGTTATTCTGCCCACGTTTTTTTAACTCCAGCACCGGCATTACAAGTTTCCCCCTTTCTTTTTGTAATTTTCTCCTAACTGTGTCAGCTTAATATAATTCCCATTACACATTAAATCATCCCCTCCCGGCTTGTCTGGTGCATCCAGCAGAGCCCTTGCCTCGTTTGGCGTCCGGATACCGTTTTGCACATATTTGCTCAAAATTTCTGCCTGGCTCTTGGTGTCTGTTCTCAATATAACATTTTCATTGAACTTGTAATATAACCCTGCTGCCTCCTCTGCAGGATCTAACAGCTTATAGTTAATTTCCTCTTCATACTGCTTGAGAATATACAACTCCGTATCAACATAAAAAGAAAGCTGCTGCATTTCTGAATTGCTGTAGCTGCTTTTTTCATAATCGTTAATCTGGTTAGGCTTTATCCCAAACGCCCCAGCTATCTGCAGGGCTGTATACTTCGCTAGTTCATAATACTGGCTGTCTGTCAGGCTGATGCTTAAAGGCTCTATTTTCATGCCAATCGGCACCGGGATAAATTTCCCCGCATTATTTGCACCAGTTGCGTATTCCTCAAACCTCTTAATCAATGCTTTCTCTTTTCTGGGTTCCAAATCCCCAGTGTACTGCAATGCCGCCCTTGCCGTCAGCCCTCCCTCATACAGGTTATTTTTGAAATTCTGCGCTGCTATCGCCCCGTCAATGCTGCTTTTTAGTATTTCCCTGACACTTGCGCCAGTTATCCCGTCAAATGTGGTAGAAGTCTTAAAATGCAGGACCTCATGGCTGCGGAAGAAATAACTTCCCCCGCTGTATTTGTCTGAATACCAGTAGTAAATACCTCCTGCGCCCCCAAATATGCCTTTGTCGTCAATAATGACTGTCACATCACTGCTTGGCATGATCCATAAGCCCTTTATGAAATAATCCCCTCCATATTTCTTTTTATTAAATTCGCCCTGAATCCAGACATAGGCATTCCCAAAATGGTTGCGGTTATTTTCTACCGCTGTCCAAAATGTTGTAGGTGTCATAACTGGGTTAGGTCTGTATTTTAGCAGATAATATACTTTGTTTGGTTCTGCCTCCTGCCTGCCTTTCGCATAAAACTTAATAGGCATTTTCCCTACTGTTTCCGATAACATTTTTAGGCAGGTAAAATAAGTAATTTCCTGTATCGGCTTGTTAAATGGTGCGGATATCCCTAACCACCGCAGTAATTTTTCATCATTCAATCCTACTGCGGCATGGTTTTTCCTCCGTCCTGCCACTTTATCCTGTATCGTTCCAAAAACAGTCACTTTTTCCACCTGCCTTTATTCGTCGTACAAATCCAAAAACGCCGCTACACTATCATTAATGTCTACCGCATCCAAATCTGCCCCCATTGCTACTTTATGGCTGCAAATCGCTGCGTCGCATGGATCAATACGGTTTTTCTGTAACATCTTGTCTATTTTTATTTCACCAAAACTGTTCGGCTCTGACAAAACAGCATCGTTCATCGAACGTGTCAGCAGAACGTTGTCTTTGTTATACTCCATATTATGCGCCTTAACTTCCAGCTGGAAATCTACCGTTGCATCATTCAGGCTTCTTGCACTCTGCTTAATTTCAATTAAATCACATCCAAAGTCCTCCAAATCAGACAAAAATGCACCTGCATTGTGTGGATCATAAGCAATGGCGATAACATCAATGCTGTATTGGTCTACAATTTCATGCATGCTGCCTAAAATAGCCTTATAATCTGTCTTTATGCCACCTGCTGCCGTTGTTACGGTTAAAAGCCCCTGCTGCTGCCATATTACATATGGTGCATTGTCCTCTAAGTCCATATGTTCCTGCATACGGTTTTTCGGAATGAAGCTGTGGCTGTGCAAAAAATACTGGCGGTCACCTGTAGTTTCATCCTCATACGGAAATTCCAGGCAATAACTTGTTAAATCTCCGCCGCTTGATAAATCCAAACCAATAACAGCCTGCTTTCCTGCGAAATCTTCCAGACTCCTGCCGGAAGCGCATTTTTCCCACTCTGCAAGGTCTATAAATGCCGTTTCTGCATTTGTCACCCAGATATTAAGGGTCTTCGTTAAAAAGTCCCTCATTTCTGCGCCGCCCATACTCTGCGCTTTTTTTGCATCCTCAATCATGGGTGCAAGCAGTTCCTTGTCTTTCCCGGTTAATGGGCAGCACTTTATCCAGTTGTCCGGGTTCCAAATATCATCGCCCTTATCCATTTGTGCGATATAAATAAACTGCCTGTCATTCCTGTCAATCCCCCGCAGGACACGCTTGCAGTATTTATACAGTTCATAACATGGCCCATTCAAATTGAAGCCTGCTGTTGTAATGACGGAAACTAATGACTGCTTTAACTTTCTCGTGCCACCTTTAAGCAGTTTATACATCTGGTTGTCTTTGTGCGCATGGTACTCGTCAACAATCCCCAAATATGGCCTGAAGCCATCAATGGACTTTGTGTCACGCCCTAATGCCCGGATAACCGTATTGGTGATTTTCCCGGTTATCTCACTTTTATAATCTTTTATGTCGAACAATTCCTGCAAGTCTGCATCGGCATTTATAAATTTTGATATTTCGTTTAAGACAATCCTTGCCTGGTCTGATTTTGTAGCTGTGCAATAAATTTGACCGTAATTGTAATGGTCAAAATTACTGCATTTGATTCCCAGGATGGCATTTAATACACTCTTGCCCTGCTGCCTTCCCAACTGAACGTAGCTGTCCGTAAACCTCCTCTTCCCTGTTTCCCTGTGTACCCAGCCAAAAAGAGAGCCAAGTATAAATTCCTGGAACCCTGCACAGGTGAAGGGTTCGTCCCCCTCCCCCTCTGCTATCGTTAATTTATTTGCCAGTTCTATGGTATCTTCTGACTTTTCTGCATCAAATACATATGGGAAATCAGATTTTTTCTTTTTTGACCGCTTTAAATCGTCCAAGTGGCGTTTAAATGCTAACCGTGCATCCTCGCCGAAATCTTTTTTATTTTTTAGATTTTTCCGGGCAAATTCTGTAACTCTGTCTGCCATGCCTGCCTACGCATGCCTTAAAAATTTATTTTCCGTCGGTGTTTCCTCTTTCTTTGGCATTACCAGCCTGCAGCGGCTTGCAATCGTCAAGCCCAGCTCCCTTGCATCGGCATTGCACTGTTTCTCTAACCTCACTTGGATTTTTTGCAGGTAATTATACTTCCCTGCCTGTTCTGCCATCTGTTCCTCTGCGCTGTCCATGCTTTTCCTGTCTGGGGTAAACTTTATCCTGCTTAACTGCCTTGTAATCTTTTCATACTCTGTCTGGCTTCTTACATACCGTGCCAGCACATCGCAATCCAAATTTGACATAATCCCGATATCCAGCAGCTGTTCCGCAATTTCGTTGAATTTGTCTTTTTCCTTTTTTGACAGCCAGGCGGGAGGCCCCACATTATCACATGGTGCTTTAACCTCTGCTTTTCTCCTTGCTTCACTCTCTGCCTTAGTCAGATGCTTTCTCCCTTTTGCCTCTATCAGATCTATCGGTTCCCTCGGTCTTCCCATGCCCTTTTCCTCCTTTCAAAAAAAAATTCATTTAGGGAGTTTTTGCGTGAAAAAAGGGGGGCTGCGGTCTGGGAAGTTCTGGCCAAAACTTTTTAACCACCCCCTGCCACTACCTTCTGGTAATCCCTGACCGCCTGCCTCAATGCCTCCTGCATTTCCCTCTTCGTGTCCGGCCTGCTGTATGCCTGCCGGATCACTCCCTCATGTGTCGCTTCGCTTATGCTTATCAGATTACTAAGCGTGCTCCGTTTGCTGTAGTCCTCCCGTAACTCTACAATATGATGCACCACTACAGCCGGCACAACCCTGTGTTCTGTCATATAGATATAAACATCTATCCCGGTGTCCCTTGCCAGTGCTGCTGCCCGTGCCGTCTGCCACTCAGCAGAATTATAGAATGCCTTTGCCTTCCTGTCCCTCTGTGCCCTGTCATACTCCGCATTGCGCTCTGCATTTGTTCTGGCGTGTGCCTTACAATATGTTTCTGTTATATCTACCAGCCTGTTACACCCGCACCGGGCACAATATTTTTTTAATGCCATCTTTCCACCTGCCCAACAGAAAAAGGCAGCAGCTACCATAAAATGATAACTGCTGCCTTTTTTGATTTCCAAAAATTTCATTGTAATTATCTTAACATAGTTAAACAGACCTGTACAGGGTGGCAAATCGGGCGTGTTGTCAAGCCTCTTCCCTTTCTTCTAAATTGCGTCCGAACCAAAGAGGAGAATTGCCATTTCTCTGACCAAAGTGTTTTTATAATTCCTTACTGTTTTTTCATTCAGGTTGCTGTTATATCCGCTTGTCCCAGCTAACATTTCCGTGATTTCCTCATATGTGTATGTGTCCTCTATAAGCTTACCACCATCATTGCGCTGTTTGCGACTTAAATAGCGTAGTTTGATAACCTCGTAACCCTTCCTTCCTTTGATTTTCTTTAACGCCTTTTCAATGCGTTCCACATCATTTAAGCTGCGCTCATAGGAAGCTTTCCTGTCTCGCAGTATTGTTTCTTCGTCTGTTGGTGTTGCTTTATTTTTGGAATATGTAACAAAGCTTGTGCTTTTCCCATGTAACGCCATTGCCAGATATTCTTTTTCATTTGCTACATGCTCTTTTAATATCTGATAACAGTACAATATCTTCTCTGTGTTCTTAAATGCCTCCTCTTTCATCGCCCTCTGGCGGTCTATCCACGAAATGCTGTTCATTTTCCTGAACACTTCATCAATAGTTGTGATTATTGTCTCCCTGGTTTCCTTTGTCACACTCATGTCATGCCTCCTTGACTTCCCCAAAAAATTCCATATAAGTTTCTGGGTAATTTTCACCAACATATTTCTTTGCCGTATCCTGATCTGGCACTTTCAATTTTTCTGGTCTTTTATCCTTTGTAAAAAGAATGCCCCTGGGGCTTAAATATAATTCCTGCACTATGACATCAAAAGTGTTTTTGACGTCACATATTTTCCTGCTCTTTTCCGTGTCAAACAACAGGCTTTCCTCTGTTGTTTTATCTTTATCCTTTTTCATTACCGTTAAGACTGCTTTCAATGCTTTCTGCCTCCTTAAATCCACCTTGTAATTCCTTTATGTTTATTGCTGTATTTTTCAAGTGTCCGCTTTTGTAACGTAATAACTTCTGCGCTGTACCGCTGTGCTTTCTTTTATTAACATTGCCTCCTGTAGTGAACGCATTTACTCTGTTACCGCCTCATATAATTTATAAACCCTCTGCATGACTGCTTTTACTCTCATTTCTCCCATGCCCTTAATGCCTCTTATGGCATTTTCTATGTCTGCAGAAGAAACATTGGATTTCTTTCCTGCTGCCAACCCATCGTTGTAACCATCCTGCCAAAATCTGATTAAAAAGGCGTTCATCTGCTGATGATCCTTTTTCTTTATGTCTTTGTACTGCTGCCGTGTTATTCCTACTTTCTTTGCCATTTGTTTTATACCTCCTCTATACCCACTATGTAGTAATCACTTGTCTGTTTTCTTATGTCTGCCATTCTTACTGTTTCTGTCTTTATGATTGTCCTAACTCTGGTTCCCGGTAGCTTTCTTTGCAACTCCGGTAACGAAACTATACATTGCTCCGTATATCCTAATTCCTTTGCCATGTACCGCAAATGTTCCCTCTCGTGTTCCTTTGCTACAATTACTGCATTGTAATCATTTGCTAATTTGAGTAGTGCCCGGCTTTTTCCTATCCCGCGTTCCGGTGTGTATATGATATACTCTTTTGTATCTGGAATTGATACCGCAATCATTTTTAACGCTTTATCCAGTGCATTGTAAAAATCATCTACATACCGGCTTATATCTTTTTCGCTACGCTCTCCCGCTGCCTCCTTTATCTTTTCTCTTGTTTCTGGTGTAATAAATATGCCGTCAAACAATTCCTCTGGTTTCCTCACGCCTGCCGCCTCCCTCTCTTGTTTTCTTTCCGCTGCTTTTCTTTATTTACGGTACTGACCCAAAAGGATGTTACATAATCCCCAATAAACAATACAACTGCACTTAATAAAATCTTTACACCAACAAATCCTATCCAAATTGCAAACATAGCCCCGATAAAGAAAGCAATAATTGCTATTGCTGCTACTGCATTGATAGCTTTGTCTATTTTTTCTTTGTTTTTCATTGCTCGTTGCCCCACCTCCAAATACTTATAATAGTTTCTGCTGTTTCGCCCGTCTGTACTGCATCTAGTGCTAAACAATTTGGTATACCTTCATCTATTAACTTCTGTAACCGCATAAGTAAAACTAAATATGCCTTAAAACTGTATGAATGCTTTTTGCTGTCCAATATATCTGCTGCTTGTTCTGCAAATTCCAGTGATGTTTTAGCAGCTATTATCTGCAGCGTTTCCTGCTCTTGATTCCTGCATTTAATTGCTTCTTGTTTCATTTTTGCTGCTATCCCTGATAAACTCAACATAACCTGCCTTTCTTGTCTGTCATCTCATTGCTCCCTCTCGTTTTGATATACAATTATATAATATTCTCTTGCCCCTATTGCCCTCCGATCTAGTTAAATACGCTTAACTGTGCGCTGTCGTAGCAGGCCGCCCTTGTTGTCAGCACCATCCCATGCTGCCTGAGCCGTTTAACCCGTTCCCTTTGCTGCAGGTTTGCCATATAATTGCTGTTAACCTCTGGTGGCGTCTGGAGATAATATTCATCCGGGAGGGGGATATTTTCCTGGGTACATATTTCAAAGAGCATGCTTTTGTTATACAGGATATGGTTTCTGGCCAAATTCATATTTACACCATCTGCCCAAAATGGGTCATGGCAGCCATTATCCTTGATATCTTTCCAATGTTCAATGCATTTTACAATCTCTTCCCTGCAATTTTTAATTTTCTGTTTAGGTGTATATCCCTTCATGCCTCTGCCCCCTTCATCCCCCACTTTTCGTTTTCCCTAACATTTCCCCGCAATAAGGGCAAAATTTAATGCCGTGTCCCTGATTTCCCTTTTTATCATTCCAAAATATCCAAGTCCAATTACCATTTATTTTTTCTATGCTAATATTTTCAGACTTGTTTATTGTTTCACATTCATGATATTTACTACTCATTCTTCTGCCCCTCTTTCCCTTTTTAAATACTGTCCTTTCTTGGCGTCTAAAAAATCTGTTATATCCTGCATCCTGTCCCTACTCCCCCCTGTCATACCAATCTATGGCCTGTCCACAGTTTTCACAGCAAGGCAGATACCTGCCGCCGTAT
>CANSYK010000086.1 GCA_947651225.1 uncultured bacterium
CTGCTTTGCAGCGTGTATCCGGCGCTGTAAACGAAGCAAAACGCAAGCGTTTTTTAGTTTACTATATAAAAAGACTTGAGGAACTATCAATATTAAATGGAAACAAAGAAAACTAACAGAAATATAAATTTAACAGAAGGAAAAATATTAAAAAATCTATTACTATTTGCCCTACCTATGATGGCAGGAAATTTTCTGCAACAGATTTACAATATCACTGACACACTTATCATAGGACGTTTTGTTGGCACAAAGGCTCTGGCTGCGGTTGGTTCCGCCTATACTTTAATGACCTTTTTGACCTCCCTTATTATCGGACTTTGTATGGGCAGCGGCGCACTGTTTTCAAAATGGTATGGAGCTGGTAATTTAGAAGAGTTACGCCAGGATATACGGCTATCCTTCTATTTTATTGGTACAGTTACGATACTTCTATATCTGATTGTATATCCGGGAACTAACTGGATTCTCCATCTAATTTCAGTACCAGATGATATATACCACTTAATGCACATCTATGTGAAAATAATTTTTATTGGAATTGGGTTTACATTCCTTTATAATTTTTTTGCCTATTTACTTCGTTCTATTGGCAATTCCATTGTCCCATTATATTTCCTTGCGATTTCTTCCATAATGAATACCGCATTGGATTTATATTTTGTTGTTTCCCTAAAACAGGGCGTTTCCGGTGCCGCAGCAGCAACCATAATTTCGCAGGGCTTTGCCGGTTTTGGAATTACCATATATACTATCTGGAAACACCCAGGATTTATAAAACTTCATGGTAAAATACAAAAAGACCGATTAAAGGATATTATAAAAATTGACATATTTACGGGAATACAGCAATCTGTTATGAACTTTGGCATTTTGATGATACAAGGTCTGGTAAATAGTTTTGGCAGTCAAATTATGGCTTCCTTTGCCGCAGCAGTAAAGATTGATACCCTTGCTTATATGCCCGCTCAAGAATTTGGAAATGCGTACTCTCTTTTTGTTTCTCAAAATTTAGGAGCCAAAAAGAAAGAGCGAATACAGGAAGGAACAAAAATTTCTGTTTTTGTATCTGTCATATTTTGTCTGATAATATCTGCCATAATATGGACATTTTCAGAACAATTTATGTGTATGTTCGTAGATGCAAAAGAATCTGTAATTATTTCAGAAGGCATAAACTATCTTAGGATAGAAGGCAGTTTCTATTTCGGAATCGGCTGTCTGTTTTTGCTATATGGATATTACAGAGGAATACAAAAAGCAGAAATGTCACTTGTTTTAACCATTATTTCTTTAGGAACAAGGGTGCTGCTTTCATACCTTCTTGCACCAAATACTTCACTTGGCGTCATGGCAATCTGGTGGTCTATTCCGATAGGCTGGATACTGGCAGACATTGTTGGAATTTTATATTTTCGCATTATTTCCTTAATACCTTGATGTTAACCGCAGCTCATAATGGTAAAGACATGTGGATATACACACATGTCTTTACCATAGTGTGGGCATTTACTTTTTCCGCTTATCCTTTCAAAAACTTATCTGCCTCTTTTTTAGATAATCGCTTAACTTTTGATATCGTTCCTTTTTTATTACGTGTAACTTTCACATCAACTGTCCCCTTTTTATCATAACTGTATTCTACAATGGACTTATCTGACCTTAAATCCACAAACACACGCACACGCTTATTTTTATAATAGTAAGCACTATTTTTCTTTTTAATATTCCATTTTATATATTCACTTATTCTGGAGTTATTTTTAGTATCTTCTACTCCTTTTATTTTTCCATTTCCCGCTACCAGCTTTTCTGCAAGACCAATCATAAGCTCTGCCTCTTTTTGTGACACAGTTTTGCTTTTTATCCATTTTTTGCAAACTTTTTTTGTATAATTCACGAGATCATCTAAATCCTTCTTTAAATTAACAGGCCCAATCGATGCATAGCCCCCATCTGACTGTTCTAATACCATTTCAATACATCCATCCGAAACACTACCACTAGATATATCAGATTTTTTCACACCATCACACAATATATGATATATACTGTCTTCAAGTATCACCCTATTTTGAGCAATCAACTTATCAATTGGATTTTCCTTATTGCTATTTTTTAAAGCCTTCTGATATAAATTGTCTTTTGCCTGATTCTGAATCAACTGTACTTTATTGTCCGTTTCTGCCTGATCCACATTTCCCATTGCTGTCGCCGTAACACATAATGCAAGCGTTAATGCAGCAGTTACTATAGAATAAATCATTGTTTTTTTCTTAAATCCCATAATCCTCTCCAACCTTTCTTTTAATAATTTTTTCCCTTCACTTAAAGTAACAGATGCAATCGAATCTTTTAAAGTATTTCCTGAATCTGCCATTTTTAAGAGAGTGTTACCATATTCTTTCTTACCCTGATTATCAAGCTTTTTTATAACTGCTTCATCACAGGACAATTCACAAAGTCTGTCCATTTCCCGTGCAAGCAAATACACAAAAGGATTGAACCAGTGAATACACAATGTAATCTGTACAAGCCATTTATAAAACATATCTTTGCGCTTAAAATGTGTAAGTTCATGACTGATAATATTTCTGAAATCTGTTTTTCCCATTTTCTCTGATGGGAGAACAATACAAGGGCAAATCAATCCAGCTAAAAGCGGAGATGAAACCTGCCTGTTTATATAAAGCCTGACATTAGACTTTATATGTAATTTTTCCAGTAAATATCCCATTTCTTCCCACATACACAAAGAATTCACTTCCGTGCACCCTGCTTTCAAATATCTGATAAATCCCTGATATGCAGTTATTTTTCTGGTAAAAAGCAGCAACGCCATTACTAACCATACATAAAAGATATGATTCTTAATTATGAAAAATAATTGCTCTATTCGTCCTTGAAGCGGATGCAAATTTTCTGCATCGGTATCTTCTGCATTATTCGCACTGGTTACCTAAATCAAATTATCCAAGTCGGTTATGTTGGAACTTTCTGCTTTTCCCTTTTCTGCTTTCATATTACTCTCTGTTTCTATATGGACAAATTCAGAATAAATCTGTCCATATATATTTTTTGTAATATCAAAATCTACAGTGAATGGAAACAATAAACGAACAATCACAACCAGCCATATATAATATTGCCATCTCTGGCTCAATTTGTTTTTGTAAAAGGGTTTTAATAAAAACAATATAAGAACCAGTAAAGAGCCTGAAACTGATAGAGATAAAAGCGTTTTCATAAAATCCATCATTCTTTTTCGCTTTCACCTCCCCAATATTTCCTAAGTTCATCATATTCCTCTGCTGAAATCAATTTTTTCTGTATCAGCGTACAAACTAATCCCTGTACATTCCCTTCATAGATTTTATCTATAAAAGTTGTTGTCTGCATTGCCTGGTACTCCTCTACAGAAACAAGAGCAGTATATTTATTACGCCTGCCAATTTTATTTGTAGTCAGATATCCCTTATCAACAAGGCGTGATAAAAGAGAAATAATCGTATTTTTTGTAGTCGAAAGTCCTTTTTTCTCCAATGCCTCTGTTATTTCAGCATAAAGTGCTGTTCCTCCATTTTCCCATATGATTTTCATAAGTTCTAATTCAAAATCTGAAACTTGTTGTGTCATAAACCACCTCCGCTCTAATTTTGTAATCGCTATAGCAATTTTAGAGTGCATCATGCAATCTAAAATTATGATAGCACAATGCACTCTAACTGTCAAGATTCAATTATTGGACACAAGTAAATAAACTGGACAATAACTATTTTTCTTTATATAATAAATTTCACGGGAGCAAAACAGGAGGATTGATATTATGCGCAATGACGTTACAATGTATAAAATGTTTATGGATATCGCAAATGAAGATAGCAGAATTTTAGCAGTATACATGAATGGTTCCAGAACAAATATAAATGTGCCAAAAGATATATTTCAGGATTACGATATTGTATTCGTGGTAACGGAAACCAAACCCTTTATTGAAGATAAAAACTGGATTCAGAAATTTGGAAATATTTTATATATGCAATACCCTGATGAACATCCTGACTTTCCAAGCGACAAAGAAAACTTTTATGGATGGTTAATGCAATTTGATGATGGCAACAGAGTTGACCTTCATGTAGAATCCCAAAAACATGCTATAGAACATATACTGGATGACAAGCTTTGCCGGATTCTATTGGACAAAAAGAATATTCTTCCAGATATACCAGAAGCTACCGATGAAGATTATCATGTAAAAAAGCCAACGAAAGCACAGTTTCACGCCTGTACCAATGAATTTTGGTGGTGCAGCAACAATCTGGCAAAAGGTCTGCGTCGTGAAGAAATCACCTATGTTCAGGATATGGCAAATTTTGTTGTCCGCAAACAACTTGAAAAAATGCTGTCCTGGAAAGTCGGAATTAAAACTAACTTTAAAGTAAGTGTAGGTAAATCGGCAAAATATCTGCACAAATGGCTTGACAAACAAGAATATCAGGATTACCTGAATACATACTTCGGCGGAAGCATAAAGGATGCCTGGAAAGCAGTTTTTCAAATGTGTGATTTATTTGACAGTACCTCAGAATATGTAGCAAAAGAACTTGGATATACTTATCATATCGATGAAGCAAAAGCCGCCAGAAAGTTTTTGGAAAGTCCCTTTACTTTTTGAAAAAATTCTATAAAACCATCCTCTACCGCTTATCTAGTGAACAGTAACAAGAATAGCAACAGACTGTTGACAATCCAAAATAATTTTGATAGAGTATCTACAACAATATAAGAAAAGCAATGACGGAAACAGTAGTTTATCTGAATCATCCAGAGAGAATGGCATTTGGTGGAAGCTATTTATGTGGAGGATAGACGAAAACCATTCCTGAGCTGTAATGCTGAAAGGTTACCTATAAGCATTGCCGTATGCCTGCGTTAAAGGATAGGATTTGTTAGAATCTGAAGTAAAAAGTTAAGGTGGAACCGTGCAAAATGCACCCTTGAGGCTATGATTAATGGTCTTATGGGTGCTTTTTTATATTGTTGCTAATTACTTACACACTGGGGAACACAAAAATATCGTTCTCCTCACTAATAATTCGTTGTAATAGCGCGTGTTTAAAAGAAAGGAGCAGCAATTTATGAAAGTATTATTAAACAATGGAGAAATGAAAGAAACAAATTTTAATGAACAGGAGGGAAAGAAAGCATTTTGGCACACAAGTGCACATGTACTGGCGCAAGCAGTGAAACATCTTTATCCAGAAACAAAATGTGCTATCGGCCCTGCTATTGAAAATGGATTTTACTACGATTTTGACTTTACTTTTGCATTAACAGAAGAACATTTACATGAAATTGAAGCGGAGATGAAACGAATTGTCAAAAAGTCCCTTTCTCTGCAGGTTTATGAACTTGAAAAAGGAGAAGCCCTGACATATATGCAAAAGAACAAAGAAGATTACAAACTGGAGCTGATACAAAATTTGCCAGATAGGGAGAAAATCAGTTTTTACAGACAGGGAGAATATGCAGAATTTTGTGCAGGTCCGCATATCTCTAATACGTGCCAGATTAAAGCGATTAAGCTGTTATCTGTTGCTGGAGCATATTGGAGAGGAGACGAACACAATAAAATGCTGACACGCATTTATGGCATTTCATTTCCAAAAGCATCTCAACTAGAGGAATATCTGCATATGCTGGAAGAGGCAAAATTAAGAGACCACAGAAAACTGGGAAAAGAGCTTGGTATCTTTACTATTATGGAAGAAGCAGCAGGATTTCCTTTTTTCTTACCAAAGGGAATGATATTAAAAAATCTTTTACTTGATTACTGGCGAGGGTTACACAAGCAGGAAGGATATCAGGAAATTTCCACACCGATTATGCTTGACAGGCATCTTTGGGAAACATCAGGCCACTGGGAACATTACAGAGAAAATATGTATACAACAACGATAGATAACATGGAGTATGCTATCAAACCTATGAGTTGTCCAGGCGGTATGCTTGTATACAAACAAGAACCTCATTCTTACCGCAACTTGCCGCTTCGGCTTGCAGAACTCGGACTTGTCCACCGTGCTGAAAAATCTGGTCAATTACATGGTTTAATGCGTGTAAGGGAATTTACTCAGGATGATGCACATATTTTTATGACAGAAGAACAGATAATTGACGAAATTAAAAATGTGGCAAAATTAATTGATACTGTATATACAAAATTTGGATTTGAATATCATGTAGAATTGTCCACACAGCCAGAAAACAGCATTGGAAGTGCCGCTGACTGGGAACTTGCAACACAGGCTCTTCGCAATGCCATGGATTCTCTTGTAATTCCTTATTCTGTAAATGAAGGAGATGGTGCCTTTTATGGCCCCAAGCTTGATTTCCATTTAAAAGATTCTATCGGCCGCACCTGGCAATGTGGAACAATCCAGCTTGATTTTCAACTGCCACAGCGGTTTGAGGCAGAATATACTGGTGCAGACGGAGAAAAACACAGGCCAATTATGATACACCGTGTTATTTTTGGCTCTATTGAACGTTTCATTGGCATATTGATTGAACACTATGCAGGTAAATTTCCTGTATGGCTGTCACCAGTACAGGTCAAACTGCTGCCCATTTCCGATAAATACTTGTCCTATGCCAATAAAATACTGGAAACATTAAAATCATCAGGGATTCGTGCAGAAATAGATACACGAGATGAAAAACTAGGATATAAAATCAGAGAAGCACAGATGGATAAAGTACCTTATATGGTAATTGTTGGTGAAAAAGAGCACGCAAACCATACGGTATCTGTCAGACAGCGTGATGCCAATTTTGGAAAACAGGATATAGGGGAAATGTCGGTTGACAAATTAATTGAATCTATTCTTTCCTCACATTAAAGAATAAGGAACTGTCAAAATTCACAAATTATTGACAGTTCCTTACCTGTTCTCTTATTATTTTCTGTTTATTCTTTGATTTTGTCAATCTCTGTCAGATTAACACCTTTATCTTACTCCGTTTCTTCCTTTTTCTCTGTCATAAACTTTTTGATAACCTTTACAATACCATCTTCATCATTACTATCTGTAATAAAGTCGGCCGCTTCTTTTACTTCCTTCTGCGCATTCCCCATCGCCACACCAAGTCCCACACGGCGAAGCATTGGCAAATCATTGTAGCTGTCACCAATACAAATTACCTTATCCTTCTTAATATCCAGATGCTTCATCAGTTTTTCAACGGCAACTCCTTTATCCACAAATTTTGGAAGAAGCTCCACATAATATGGGTCGGAGCGGAACACATTCAGCCTGTCGCCAAATTTTTCCTGCATCTTCTTTTCCACTTCACACATATATTCCGGTTCACCCGTTAAAAGGAATTTATTAATTGGGAAATTAATATCCTGTACAAAATGCTTTGTCTCACGGATTGTAATTTCACAGGCTCTGGCATCTGCCTCAATATATTTATCCACACCATTTCCTGATAAAAGTTCCTTTTGCTGGTCATGGTAAACGAGAATTCCGACCTTTGCTTCCTTTGCCGCCTCATAAACCAGAGCAATCATTTCTGTAGAAATCATTTGATTATAAATACATTCCCCTGTCTTACAATTTACAACAGTTGTTCCATTATAAGCAATTACATATCCACCAAATTCTTCCAGAGAAATGCTGGAAGCAGTACGACGTATACCAGATATAGAACGCCCAGAAGCAATTGCAACTGTTTTTCCCCGTTTCTGCGCCTCAATAATTGCATCCCTTGTCGCTTCTGAAACAACCTTCTGGGAATTTACAAGCGTTCCGTCAATATCCAGAATAAGTGCATCATAATTATCTCCCTCTGGTTCTTCTATCCCCTTTACTTTACGGAAAATCTTCATAAATTCCTTTCCTGTTATCGTTTCATGCTCAATCAGATATTCCGCAAGATTATCCAAAACATCACGATTGCCTGACAATAAGTCAACTGCCTTCTGATAACATTCCTTTAGTATTTTCATTACTTCCTGGTCTATTTCTGCCTCTGTCGCATCACCACAATTTAAAACAGTACGTCCATCCAAATATTTACTTTCTACGGATTCCAGTCCGATCAAGCCAAACTTCTCTGTCATACCATATTGTGTTACCATAGAACGTGCCAATGATGTCGCCTTTTCAATATCATTAGATGCCCCAGTTGTAATGGAACCAAATACAAGCTCCTCTGCCGCACGTCCTCCAAACAGCGTAACAATCCGTGTCAGAATTTCTTCCTTGCTCATCAAGTATTTTTCTTCTTCTGGCACCTGCATCACATAGCCAAGTGAACCCATTGTCCTTGGTACAATCGTGATTTTCTGCACTGGTTCTGCATCTTTTTGCAATGCTGTTACAAGAGCATGTCCCACTTCGTGGTAAGCAACAATTCTTTTCTCTTCTTTTCCAAGAATACGGTCTTTCTTTTCCTTACCCGCAATCACTACCTCAACCGCTTCAAAAAGATCTCTCTGGCTTACTGCCTTCCTACCGCTTCGGACTGCCATAATTGCTGCCTCATTAATCATATTGGCAAGGTCAGCGCCAACTGCACCGCTTGTTGCCAGTGCAATCGCATCAAAATCAACAGATTCATCCATCATAACATCTTTGGCATGAACCTTTAAAATATCAACACGCCCTTTTAAATCCGGTTTTTCTACAATAATTCTTCTGTCAAACCGTCCTGGACGGAGTAATGCCTGGTCTAACACCTCTGGGCGGTTTGTAGCGCCCAGAATAACAAGCCCTTTGGAACTGTCAAAACCATCCATTTCTGATAAAAGCTGATTTAATGTCTGTTCCCTTTCATCATTTCCTCCACCATAACGGCTGTCACGGCTTTTTCCTATTGCATCAATCTCGTCAATAAATATAATACATGGCGCCATCTGTTGTGCCTGTTTAAATAAATCCCTCACACGAGAAGCACCAACACCTACAAACATTTCAACGAAATCAGAACCTGAAAGAGAGAAAAATGGAACTCCTGCTTCTCCCGCAACCGCCTTTGCCAGCAATGTTTTACCAGTACCAGGAGGTCCTACCAAAAGCGCCCCTTTTGGCAGTTTTGCTCCAATCGCTGTATATTTTCCCGGATTATGCAAAAAATCTACCAACTCATTTAAAGAATCCATTGCCTCTTCCTGCCCAGCGACATCCTTAAACAAAACACCTGTCTCTTTCTGAACATACATCTTTGCGGTGCTTTTTCCAACTCCCATCACTCCACCAGAACTTTTTGACATGGTACGGAAAATAAAAAACAGACCGCCCCATAATAACAAAATCGGTAAAAGTGTAGTAAGAAGCATATACCCTACACTGGAAGTGCTGTCAGAAGTATCCCTGCTAAACTGTACCCCTGCCTCCTCTAATCGGCTGACAAGCTGTACATCCATTGTAATCAATCCGGTATAATATGTCATTTCATAGAGAGTATTCCCCTGTGACATCGGCTCAATATGCAATTCATTTGACTTAATCGTAACGGACTTCACATTACCATCTTCTAACATTTTCAAAAACTGGTCATATGTGATTTCCTTATTCGTTGCATTTCTAACCTGACTGTTCATAAATGAAAATACTAAAAAGGTTCCCAATGCAACCACAAGACATATAATAATTCCTGTCCGGTTATTTTTTTTGTTTCTATCCTGGTTCCGATTGTTATTTTCCAACTTCCATCCTCCTTACCTGCTTTCCTTCTATATATAATATTTATTTGATAGCAGAATTCTTGTATTACAACTTTTAAGTATATAGCTAAGTGGCCAAAAAAGCAACACAATGAATTAGAAAGAATTTGTTAATTTTTAACGCCAGAATAGATAAAATCTTAATAATTTTTTAGATTAATGCTATTTACTGTTATTGCCGTTACGCCATCAATCTGTACGGGCCAAGTCTCTGCAAGAGTTCCAGTATATGTGACAATGATATAATCGCCTTGTTCTATTGAATCAAGAGTCCTGCCATCAGAGATAACCGTGTACTCCTCAATACGTATGAGATAGTCACCCAAGTACTCCTTATCCGAGATATCCTCAAAATCATCACAAATTAGTATTGTACTACTATCTGGGCAGACCTTCTTTACATAGCCCTCAACTGTAGCGCTGGTATCTGCCGAGCCACTTTGAAAGTTGTTAAAACAAACACCGGCCACGATTACCATTATAATCAAAACAATACTGGCAATTATCTTTTTCATATTTATTTCCTTCTTTCCCTGGAGCATGTGTAAAAATTGTTTTTTGCAGAATTGTACCTTGCACTTAGTAACTGTAAATAAATTAAAGGAACAAGCTGCGAAGAATGTTTTTCCAAGTGCAAAGAAAAAAACGTAGTTCTACGCTCCGCTTTGGTCCTTGCTAAACAAGCGCCACTGGCGCTTAGCAACATAGCAGGCTACGGCGAGGCTTTTTGATGGTGCAATCGAAAAAGCAGGCAAGCGAAACATATGGTTAATTACAATGAATCATCATGCAACACATAATTCAGAGAATATACGTTCATCAACTCTTCTATATCATACCCCTCCTCTGACTGAATCATTTTCTTAATTTCTTTATTCGTCATTTTCTTGTCTTTCACAAGGTAGAAATTGCTATATTCATTACCATCTTCGTCTTTTTCATTAATGGCCCGCAAATCTTTATAACTTCCATCATAAGCCCCACTGCCATACTCATCCCTGCTGCTATCCGAATAAAAATAATAATCTCCATTAATGCAGGAAAGGTAGTCATAAATCGGATCTCCTTCTACTGTATAACTCAAAATCACCACTGCCTCTTCTAAAGCTATATCATGGTATGCTTCCCCTTTCTTTACATTCCATTTCAAATCCTTTCTTGTAACCTGCCGATAAAAATCAATCCACTGCTTATCAAACTTTTCCCGCTGTTTTTTATCTTTCTTGTTACCCCACCATATGTGTTGTATAATTCCTCTTTCTTCTACCTCTTTGTATGTCAGATACCCCTCTGGCAATCCTAAGAGATACCCCTTTACCGATTCTTTATCTTTTACACTAAAAACTGGAATATCCCAGATTGGCCTTTCTGAATAGCAGGAAATTTCCGTCCTTGTCTCTGGTTCCTCAGAAACTTTCACTTTCGTTTCCGGATCTGCTTCTGGCGTTTCAGATCCCTCCTTTCCATTTTCTGCTTCCTTATTCTCTGCATCATCTGAAATATTTGCTGTCTCATTTTCTGAAACTTCCTCTTTTACGCTGACAGCCGTACTTCCACAATAAGTCAGACTAAATACCAACACTCCTGCAATCACTACTCTCCTAATCATCCCTTTTTTGTAATAGCCCATAATATTTTTCTCCTTTCTTTCCAATCACAATTTTACCAAAATCATATATTTCTCCTTCTTTTTCACCAGTAATATAAATGATATCTAAAATCCCGATATCTTTACCAGTCCACTCTGGCGCAGGATTTTTTGCCCAGCTTGCCGCAGCCCGTTCAAAAGTGTTTAATGTAATCCTGTCTCCTCCGATGCAATTTACACTCCTCCCATCTATCTGCTTTGTCTCAGCACCACTTGTAACAGAGGCAATATTACAATTTGATATTGAAGAATTAATAGTATATGTTATACCATCACCCTCTTTTCCAATTACAAATGGCAAAACCTTCTTACTTGTCCCGGATGCTTCATCCGCAGTAACATCCATTACATACAAACGTACCGTTTTTCCCTCTTTTATCTCTTTTATCTCTTTTACAACAGATTTCTCTTTTTCCCCTGATTCTGCTGTTCCACTTCCTGAACTGTCTTCTAACTGAACTTTTTTTTCGCCGATAGCTTCAGACCACAAATATAATGTTCCATCTTCCCTCTCCTCTGTTTCAGCAGTATCAAAATCAAAAGAGCGTTCAGTATCAATAGATGCTCCACTTTTCTGCTCCTCAACCGCTATATTCATTGTTTCTGTCTGGCCTTCGCCATGGTAAATATCATATATCCAAGGTACAAGCCCAAATATAATTAATGCAGCACAGGCAGCATAGGCAAATCCTTTACCCATCAGCATCAATTTTCCAAAATATCCAGTTTCCTTTTCCTGAAGTTGATAATTTACCGCATCTTCAATCATATCTTCGGGCAAATTTCCAATCGCCTGGAATATTTTTTCTTCTTTTTCTCTCTCCTGACTCATAAATAAATCCCCTCCTTCTGCAAATATTTTCCAAGCTCCTTTCTCATACGATACAGAATAGATTTCACTGTATTTTCTTTCATTTGTAACCGACTGGCAATTTCTTTTACTTCCATTAAATAAAAATAACGTTGGATAAAAATGCTTCTTTTCATTTCATCTTTCCCACGCAAAAATACTGCTATTGCATCTGTCAACACCCTCTGTTCCATTCTCTCCTCTACACGTTTCCCATCCGAAATACAGTCAGATAATTCATCTAATGCCATTGTTACACTATCCCCTCCACGTTTCATTGTATGCTGTTTTTTATAGCAGCTAATCGCCAGATTCCTTACAATTTTTGCCAAATACCCGGCAAGGTTCTCCGGTTGATGTGGTGGTATAGAATTCCACGCCCGAAGCCATGTATCATTTACACATTCCTCCGCATCCTCATAACTTGCCACAATCCGCCTTGCAACTGCACCACAGTATTTATTGTACTTTTTCTGCATCTGCACAATACCTTCTTCATTTCTTTCCAAAAGAAGCCCGACAATCTTTTCATCTTCCATATTTTCCCTCATTTCTGCGCTCTTTTTTACACATAATGCAATGTTTGTGCAAGTAATCCATCACCCCCTTCTATTCATTAACACTTCCTTTTTCTTCTTCAGGTTGCATGAATCTGAAATATTTATTGAATTTACCATTGAACAAATCATGCCCTTTGAGGTATAATAGTAATATTATTGTTACTTGCCACAAAATGGCTGGTAGCATTCTTATTTGTATTTCAATACTATAAATAAATGTAAGCAATAGTCTTAGGACCTGTAAATAATTAAATGAACAAGTTGTTTCATTTAATTATTCACAGATCCTTATATGATTATATATATAACAGGGAAGTATTTACAAGGAGGATAAATAAATGTCTGTCAAATATGTTTTTGTTACAGGTGGTGTCGTTTCTGGGCTGGGAAAAGGAATTACTGCTGCCTCGCTTGGAAGACTCCTGAAAATGCGTGGTTACAGCGTGACAATGCAAAAATTTGATCCTTATATTAATATTGATCCCGGTACAATGAATCCGGTACAGCATGGTGAAGTATTTGTTACAGATGATGGTGCGGAAACAGACCTTGACCTGGGGCATTATGAACGTTTTATTGATGAACGTCTAACCAAACAGTCTAATGTAACAACTGGAAAAGTATATTGGAGCGTATTGTCCAAAGAACGTCGTGGCGACTTTGGTGGGGGCACCGTTCAGGTCATCCCCCATATAACAAATGAAATCAAAAACAGATTCTACCGCAATGACGGCTGCAAAGATACACAAATTGCCATTATTGAAGTTGGTGGAACCGTTGGTGATATTGAAAGCCAGCCATTTTTAGAGTCTATCCGTCAATTTCAACATGATGTGGGACATGAAAATGCTATTCTCATCCATGTTACGCTGATTCCTTATCTGGGCGCATCTGGTGAAATGAAAACAAAACCGACTCAGGCAAGTGTAAAAGAACTGCAGGGAATGGGTATCCAGCCAGATATTATTGTCTGCCGTACAGAACGTCCTCTGGAAGATGGTATCAAGGACAAAATCGCACTTTTCTGCAATGTACCTACAAAATGCGTTATGCAGAATCTGGATGTGGAAACCTTATATGAGGCGCCGCTTGCCATGGAAAAAGAGCATCTCGCTGATGTTGCCTGTGAATGTCTTCATTTAGACTGTCCAGAACCGGATATGAAGGAATGGCAGACAATGGTTGATACTCTTAAAAATTTACAAAAAGATGTAACAGTTGCTTTAGTCGGAAAATATACAACCCTCCATGATGCTTATATCAGTGTTGTGGAATCCTTAAAACATGGAGGCCTGGCTCATAAAAGCAATGTCAATATTAAATGGATTGATTCGGAAGATGTAAATGATAATAATGTTGCTGAAATTCTTGGTGATGTAAGTGGTATCCTTGTTCCTGGCGGTTTTGGCGACCGTGGTACAGATGGAATGATTTCTGCAATTCACTATGCCCGTGAAAATAACATACCATTTTTAGGACTTTGCCTTGGCATGCAGCTTTCTATTGTGGAATATGCAAGACATATCTGCGGTTACAATGATGCACATAGTATTGAACTTGACCCACAGACAACCCATCCTGTTATCCATCTGATGGCTGACCAGGATGGAGTAGAGGATATCGGCGGTACATTACGCCTCGGTGCTTATCCTTGTGTCCTCGAAAAAGATTCCCTTGCTTTCCGTTTGTATGGAAAAGAAGAAATTTCCGAACGGCACCGCCATCGCTACGAAGTAAATAACTATTACCGTGAAGATTTAGAAAAACATGGCATGCTGTTTTCCGGGCTTTCCCCGGACGGACGCATTATAGAAATGTGTGAGATTCCTACTCATCCATGGTTTATTGCAACACAGGCTCATCCTGAGTTCAATTCCAGACCAAACCGCCCGCATCCTCTGTTTGCAGGATTTATCGGTGCAGCATTAAAATATCAGGGATAATCCAAAAATCCTAAGCCTGCTTTATTCTCCTGTTGAATATAGGCAGGCTTATTGGCATTTTTTTGGGAGGGGAGTGCAGGAATGATAATAAATATTGCCATATGTGATGATGAACAAGAATCTTTAGATTGGATTCTAAAAGAATTGTATAAATCTGCAAATAATTTAAATGTCACAATAGAAACTTATCCATATACGGATGGAAACAAAGTTGTGGATTTGATATACAATAACAAAGAAAATTTTGATATTCTATTTTTAGATATAGACATGCCAAATATATCAGGACTTGAGGTCGCCAAAGAACTTCGAAAGAAAGAATCCGACATCATACTTATTTTTATTTCTTCCTATGAGCAGTATGTGTTTAAATCTATTGAACATAACCCATTCCGGTATATAAGAAAAAGCAGAATAGACAAGGAACTTTTCCTTGCAGTGAAGGCAGCATGTTCACGGCTTGAAGAAATGAAAGACACCCACATTGTTGTAAAAACAGAAGATTCAGAAGCCAAAATCAAACATTCTGATATTATGTATTTTGAAACAACAGCAAGAAAAGTAGGGATTCATTTGAGTAACGGGGAAATACTGGCAGTCAGAAAAACCATTAAAGAATTATATAAAGAGTTAAATGATGAGCATTTTATAAGAATACATAGCGGCTGTGTTGTAAATGCCAAATATATTGCTAAATTTTCCAATTACGATATTACATTAGATAATGGGGAACGGCTTATCGTAAGCAGAACCAGAATGAAAAATATAAAAACCACTTTAATGAATTTTTGGGGAAATAAACTATGACAACATTTTTTTGGATAATGGAATACGTTGCAAGTTTTATTGAAATTGCCATGTGTTGTATATTCTGTGGCACTTTTCTGACAGAGGAAAAATCTGAAGAAAAAAAGTATTTATTGATTGTCTGGTCAGGGATTTATGCTTTATTTGCAATAATATTAAATAGAATAAATATTTTTTCATATATAAATTCTATTCTATTCATACTTATGATTGTTTTAATACAAATGCTTGTCTATAAAATGAAAGTATGGTTATCTTTTTTGCTTACAATAATATATTCAGTAATCTTAGCGGCAATTGATTTTATGACAGCATATTTTACAGCTTTCCTACTGGATGCAGAAGCAGGATATTTACTTCATGTACAGAGTTTGGAAAGGGTACTATGTATATTATTATCCAAATCACTTCTGCTTTTTATTATAACTACCTTAAGGAATCTTTTCCAAAAGATACCCATATTTGTCAAAAAATATGTAATGATTATGTGTATATATTCTATATTTTTATTAATTTCTCTTTTTCTTATGGTAGAACTTAATATGGACAAAAGAAACACAGAAATAGAGTTACTTCTTACTTTCTTTTTCGTTGCTTCTATTCTAATAGAGGTAATCATGTTTTATTTTGTGATTAAAATGGGAGAAAGTTACCAGGAAAAACAAAAAGTAGAACTGATTGAAATGAAAAATAATATGCTGCAAAAATCACTTGATGAAACAGAACAGGCATTTAAGTTGTGGCGGAGCAGTGTACATGATTATAAAAATAATGTAATAGCATTAACGCAGCTTGCCGAGGATGGGAACATTGAAGAAATCAGAAAATATCTTAGCCGTGAAAATAAATTAATTGACAGGAAAATGTTTTACATACGGACAGGAAATTCGGTCGTTGACACAATCATAAACACAAAACAAAATTCGGCAGAGAAAAAAGGAATCACCTTTGCCGTAAATGCTGCTATTCCTGAAAAATGCAATATCAGTGAATTAGATATAGCAAATATATTAGGAAATCTGATTGATAATGCTATAGAGGCAAGTGTTAATGAAAGAGAACCATATATCGATTTGGTAATAAAGCAAGAAAAACAGTTCATTTTAATAAAAATTATAAATAAATATTCTGGAGAGTTTTCAAAAGAAATGGAAACAACAAAACAAAAAAAGATGTTTCATGGAATTGGGATAGTAAGCATAAAAAGTATTGTTGATAAGTATGAAGGTGAATTTCTAATTAGAAAGCAAGGAAATGAAGTTATAGCTGAAATACTGATTCCAAATTTTTAAATATATTATAAAAATAATGCCAGTTAAGATTCTAGAGTGTGTTTTTGTCATCAACAAAAATAACGAAGCAACTCTTGCTAGTCTACTACGAAATGATGCTCTTATTACCAAAAAAGAACAAAATAAACACAAAAAGATACAAAATAAACAACATTTCGTTTTTTGCCACTGTTATGTGGTATCATCCAAATATACAGTAAATTATAAATTTATCATCAGTAATCTATTTCTGAAAGGAGCGATGTGAAATTGAATATTGTAGCAAAAACTCTACAAATTGTAGCAACTCTTACAAGCGAGTCAACTTCGACATTTGGATTCTATGATCCAAAGATGCCAAAGTAACTTGTAAAGACAGTAAATGATATTTTACAAAAAGAAAGTTCATTGTATAGCCGCTTAATAGCAGACTATAAGGAAACTTTAACAAAACATGAACAATTTTGGGCATTTTATACTGAAAAATATGGATATTTGTTAAGTGAGAACACGCAATTTACCTTGGATTTCAGGACAAATAAAATTTTTCTTGTACCAATAGATGCCTGATGAACCATTCCATGATATTCTAGAATATTAACAGAAAAAATCACCAAAAAGGAGCTGACTAGTTTGATAAATTTAATAAAAGCAGAATGGTTTAAATTATTGAAATCATTTCCTTTTAGAATCTTATGTTTATGCAATGCAGCATCTTTAATTACTACTGCTGCGCTAAACTTTTTGGGATCTAAAGGAAGTACAGGATATGAAACATTGCTCATTAGTTTGGGGTACCTTTTACATCATAGTATAATCGGCTACATATTTGCAGCGTTTTTTCTATGCGATGAATTTTCAGGCCGTACTTTTGGAATGTCCTTATCCTGCGGCGTTTCCCGTCGGAAAATTTTTAATACAAAGGTGTTTACATTTTTAGCCGGATTGCTCTTTCTATTTTTAATTTATACAGGTGCTGTAATGTTTGTTGCTACGATTTTGAATGGATTTGGGAAAGGATTTTCTATAGATATTATTTTGCTGTTGCTCTGTGGTATATTAGGGGAGATTGCAATGGGGTCAGTTATGATTTTGGTTGCTACTATTGTTAAAAAAGCAGTAATAACAGTAGGGCTTGGTATAGGCATTACATATTGTTTGCTGCTAGGCAAGACACATTATCTTCAAACAGGTATATTTCCATATATAAAATATACCTATTCTTTTCAGATTGAACAACTTATGTTTTGGGGAGAAAACTTTTCTTTAGGGACTTTTCTGGCAGTTATGTTCTTAACAGTAGTAATTGTTTTGATAACGGCTGGATTTATTTTTGAAAGAGCAGAACTAAAATAACAGTGTTTAATAGATATATGTAACCTGCAAAAGAAACATTACTGATAGAACTCTTATTTAGAATTTATATCAAACAGGGAGGAATAACATGGCAGAAATTATAGTTTCGGCAGAAAACCTAACAAAACATTATCGCAAAATAAATGCACTAAATAACTTCCATATGGAAGTCCATCGTGGCGACGTTTATGGTTTTGTTGGAAAAAATGGTGCTGGGAAAACAACGCTGTTGCGAATTTTAACAGGCAGATCCAGGCAGACAAGTGGAAAAATTGAACTTTTTGGAAAAAGTGATAGGAATGATTTAGATATCCAGAGGGGAAGGATTGGATCTATTATTGAGACACCTGCCTTTTATCCTGGGATGACAGCAAAAGATAACTTGGAAGTCCTACGTCTGCAAATGGATATATCAGGGAAAGGTTGCATTTCCGACGCCCTTAAGATGGTAGGACTTGAAGAGGTTTCTTCAAAAAAAGTAAAGGATTTTTCCCTTGGAATGAAACAAAGGCTGGGACTTGCCATGGCTTTGTTTGGAAACAGGGAACTGCTGGTGTTAGATGAACCTGTGAATGGGCTAGATCCAGAAGGCATAGTGGGATTCCGGGAAATTTTAAAAAAGCTAAATGTTGAATTTGGAGTTACGATTTTAATCTCAAGCCATTTTTTAGGAGAACTGTCCCAGATTGCAACCTGTTATGGTTTTATTCATGCAGGGAAAATGATGGAAGAAATCTCCGCAAAAGAACTCCAGGAAAAAAGTGAGTCTTATTTGGTTATCCGTGTAGATAATGCGAAAAAAGCAGCAGCAATCCTTGAGAAAGCATTGCCTGAATATAGAATAGAAATTATTACAGAAATGAAATTACATGTCCACAATTTTTCGGGAGAAACGGGGCTTATTATGAAAACACTGATAAATGCAGATATAACAGTAAAAGAATTAAAAGCATATAATGATGGACTTGAAAATTATTATATGGCAACTATAAAAAAGATTACAAATTGACAAAGGTCTAAAAATTGTATAATATATTTCGCATCATCTTATTCAGAAATATTCTTAAAAGTTTAAATCAGGAAAAAGGTGTGACCATACTGATTTCAAGCCATATGCTAAGAGAATTGTCACAATTAGCTACCTGTTATGGTTTTATCCGTAAGGGTAAAATGGTAAAAGAGTCATCCATAGATGAAATAAAAAAAGAATGTATGACGATGTCCCATTTAAGCATTTATGCAGATAACGCAAAGACATCTTTTAAAATAATTAAAGAAGCCTTTCCACAATATAAAACTAAGGTTGTTTCTGACGAAAAATTAGTAATTGATGGTTTTAAAGAGAATATTAAACCAGATGATGTTAAAACAGTTATTAAGCCCCTTATTGAAAAAACATTGATATAAGAGAAGCAAAAGTAGAACATGCTGACATTGAAGATTTGTATTTGTCAATTATGAACCATGAGAAGTAAAAACTATGAAAAATTTAATAAAGGCTGAATGGTTTAAGCTGACCAAGTCCTCAGTATTTAAAGTTTTATTAGTTATAAATTTAACTGTTGCAGTGTTATTAATGTGCTCACTAACTCAAGCTGATATGGCAAGAACAGGGTATAGAGCTTTTCGTTTAGGTATTGCATATCTTTTTTACCATACAAATATTGGTCTTATTTATACAGCTGTATTTATATGTGAAGATTTTTCCAATAAATCTTTTGGAACAAGTTTGCTAAGCGGTTGTTCCCGGAAAAAAATTTTCTTTGCAAAAGTTATTATATATTTAGCGGGTATGGTTTTACTTTTTTCTGTCTTTGTATGCAGTGCTGTGATATCATCATCATTTTTAAATGGGTTTGGCATGGCCTTAAATATTGAAACCTGTAAAAATATTCTTTTTTTTACTTTTTGTGGGATATTGGGATGTATATCAATGAGTTCAATTATGATTTTAATTTCCACAATTATCAAAAGTAAAATCCCGACAATTATAGTTATTTATTTATTTATCCACTAGAATATTTAAAAAATAATTATCATTTTTACCAAAATGGAGATGACATACTAAAATTTTTGAAATATACATATGTGCATCAAATTAATACATTATATGTAAATCAAGACGGCAGTGAGTTTGGATTCCAACCAGAAATATTTTTTCAAATAAATATAGTAACTATAATTTTGACTTTAATTATTAGCTTAATTATATTTGAAAAAACAGATAAATAATTAAAGATTTTAGATAGCATAATTATTCTAACAGAAATTGAATAAGCCAAAATTATGCAATTAAAGATATGAGAGTAAGCATAATACTCTCGTATATAAGTGGTAAAGTCAATGGCAAGAATATCACTTCATTAAATAAGATAATTGGATATAGTTAGGAGATTATATGAAATGCATAAGGTTATTTAAAAAAACTCTTAAAAATAATTTTTTAATGCTTTCCTATATACATAAATTTTGCCCTGGACATATTATTTTAATTTTGTTTTTTCTATTTTTGCTAGTTTGGTGCCCGTTATTAATTTGTATATAACACGTTATATTATAAATGAACTGCAATTTGGAAACAGTAAATATTTAATCTATTGTGTTTTAGCTGCAATATTAATTTCGTTTGCAATCGATTCAATATATTCTGCTATAAGCACTTATATGCAAAATATAATTATACCTAGAAATGCACAGACTATCAGCTGCAAAATGCAATCAAAATTATTTTATATAAGTTAAATTCTGATGATGATTCTAATAATGAATATAATACATTAGGATCTTGCCCATGTAAAAATAATGGTTGTTCAAATGCATGTACATCAGTAACTACAGCTTCTACATGTATGAGATCTTGTTCGTAAGCAGGAAATAATCCGTACCTATGCATGACTCTATATATTTGTTAAAATATC
>CANSYK010000087.1 GCA_947651225.1 uncultured bacterium
ATAACAATATTTGGAAAAAAAGTAAACTGTAAAAACTAACCGGATGGAGTACTAGTGAAGATTTTTGATGCGGCAATCAAAACAACAGGCAAAGCTGTTCAAGTTAGTGATTGACAGTTTCTCATTATCAGGGGGAGGCATTATGAGCAAAAATAAGAAAGAGCGTATTTTATATAATATTGTTCAGGCAATGCGCCAGATTTATCAGGGAAATCCGTCCGTTGTCTGGTATGTGTTCTGTAAAAACATTTTGGAGGGGGCATTTGATGCAATCTGCGGAGTATATTTCATCAAATTTATATATGAATGTATTGAAGGCCATGTGGATTATCATAAGCTGTTTGTTATGGTAAGTATAGTCTGCCTGTTCCATGTCATTGTTCATCTGATATCAGCATACAACATTTATTTGGAAAAAATAGCCACAATGAAAATTTATCGGCATATCTTTCAGCGGATTATTCACCGGGCGAAAAAAATTGAAATCAGCCAGTATGAAAATCCTAAATTTTATGATAATTTTTCCAGGGCATTGGATGAGGCCCTGGAACAGGGAATGCAGGGATTATATCTTACTGCATGGGGAGTAGGCTGTGTTGTCAGGGCTTCTGTTGCAATGATTATAGTAGTGTCTGTGGATGTGGTTCTGCTTGCGTTTGTGATACCGCCTTTGCTTGGAAGCCTTTATTTTGGGCTGAAAGAAAGTGAAGAAGAGTTTTCTGCCCGTCGGGCGGAAACCGTAGGAAAACGGAAAATGGAATATGCAAAAAGGGTATTTTATGAAAAGAAATATGCCGGAGAGCTTCGGTTATATCCTATGGCAAAGGTGTTATTTGGATTACACAGGGAAGGGTATCAGGAAAGATATCAGAAAAACAAAATTCACCAACATAGAATTGGTATATACCGTATTATTGAAACACTTCTTTTTGCAGGAATTATTACTTTTGGTTCCTATCTGTACATCACCTACCGGCTGAAAGTAAGCGGCAGCAGTTCAGTCGCTTCGTATGTGGCAATGGTTTCGGCAGTAGGCTATATTGTTACCAGTATTAGTGATGCGCTTGGACACTTTTCTCAGGCAGGAAAGTTCTGCATGTATATGAAAAGTATTAGAGATTTTCTCAAATGTCCAGTGGAAGAAGCAGTACAAAATGCTGTTTTGCCAAAAGATAATATGGGAGAGATTTCTTTTGAAAATGTGTCTTATCATTATGCAGGAAGCAGCCAGATGATTATCAAAGATTTGAATTTAAAAGTTCGGTAGGGGGAACATATTGCCCTCGTAGGAGAAAATGGTGCTGGAAAGACTACACTGATGAAACTTTTGATGGGATTGTACCCTGTTTCTGACGGAAATATTATGGTAGGCGGAATGGATATCGGCAAATATGAGCCAGAAGCTTACCGGGACTGTTTTGGGACAGTATTTCAGGATTTCCAGATATTTTCCCTGCCTCTTTGTGGGAATGTATTGATGAAAGCGCCGGAAACGGATGCGGAACGGCAGATTGCAGTTGATGCACTGGATAAAGCACAGTTTGGAGAGGTGCTTAAAAAACTTCCACAGGGAATTGATACATTCCTGACGAAAGAGTTTGATGAAAATGGATTTGTCTGCTCTGGCGGACAGGCGCAGAAGGTTGCGGTTGCAAGGGTGTTTGCAAAGAGCCCACAGGTGGTCATATTAGATGAGCCATCCAGCGCTTTAGACCCCATTGCAGAATACAATATGTATTGCAATATGATGGAAGCAGCAAAGGGAAAAACAGTATTTTTTATTTCACACAGGATGTCTTCGGCTCGGATGGCTGACCGGATTCTCTTCCTAGAGCATGGCTACATTGTTGAGGAAGGGACACATAAAGAGCTTATGGAAAAAAATGGCCGCTATGCGGAAATGTTCCGCTTACAAGCGAAGAATTATCAGGAAGTGAATGGAGGTGCGTTATATGCAGGGTAAAGAGAAAAATCCTGAAAAACTGCCTGTCAGGCGTATCATAAGCAATTATTTTTATTTGCTATGCTATGCTTTTGAGAAAGATGCATCATTGGTTTTATTTATCTTTGTGGCATTTATACTGGGCGGTGTGGGGTATGCCTGTATGGATACAATATTTATACGTGTGTTCATCAATTATCTGTCTGATAACCAGTACAGTTTTCAGGATACGGTAGTTCTTGTAGCGGGAGCAACCATTGGGATGGCACTGCTTATGGCAATAGAACGGTGTACACAGAGTCTTGCAACGCCACGGCTTATCCGCATGAGTGGAATGATGCAGGAGGAAATGATTCGTAAGGTTGCAGAGATAGATTTGATGTGTTATGACTGTGATACATATTATGATGATTTTGTGGTGGCAGCAGCACAGCTTGAGGAAACAGTAAATACTGCAATTATTGATCTGGCACAGATGGGACGGAATGTGGCAACGATTCTGGTATTGTCGGGACTGATTACTTCTATTGATCCGGTAATTGCAATTTTTCCAGTGCTTGGTTTTTTGATTAATGTAATTTCCCGTTTCAGCATTATGAAACTGGAATATGATTTTGATGTTGAAAAAAAGACAATTATGCGTCGGGCAAATTATTCCAAAAGGGTATTTTACCAGCCGGAATATGCCAAAGAAATCAAATTATCCCATATTGAGGTGCCTCTTGAAAAACAGTTTCATCAGGCTGTAGATGAAACGATTGGAATAGCAAAGGGATATGGTGTAAAAATTGCTCTCTGGTCTCTTTTCCTCTGGGTTACCGTATTTACCTTATTATCTATGTTCTGTGTGCCGCTTTATCTGGGATATATGGCTTTAGTAGTCCGTAAAGTAACATTAGGAGATGTAGCGGCATTAAATAATGCACAGGGAGCAGTGCGAAATCATCTGGACGCCGTTAATTACTGCATTGACAGGATTCAGTGCGCAGGGCTTTTTTGTGAACGCTTCCGCAGATTTATGGATTATGAAAGCAAGATTGAGGGAGCCAAAGGAACGGCAGATGTGCCAAAAGGTGGAAAGGCGATTGATATAAAAGATATGTCATTTCGTTATGATGGGGCAAAAAACGATACGCTGAAACATATTTCCATGCATATAGAGCCAGGGCAGAAGGTGGCATTTGTTGGAGAGAACGGAGCCGGAAAGAGTACGTTTACCAAGCTGCTTATGCGCCTGTATGATGTGACAGAAGGAAGTATCTGCTATGGTGGTGAGGATATCCGTAATTTCACGACAGAAGAATATCGGAATATATTTGGCTCTGTTTTTCAGGATTACCAGATTTATGCGTTTTCTGTGCAGGAAAATGTTATGATGCATGGAATGACGCCAGGAGAAGAGAAACAGGCGGAAACCGCCCTGGAGCGATCTGGATTTTCAGAACGGTTAAAGACACTTCCAGATGGACTGGCAACTGTATTGACAAGGGAATTTAATGAAAAGGGTGTACAGCTTTCAGGCGGTGAGGCGCAGAAGGTTGCGATTGCCAGATTGTTTGCGAAAAAAGAGCAGATGCAGATTGCTATGCTGGATGAACCATCCAGTGCATTAGACCCACGGGCAGAATATGAATTGAACAAAAATATTATGAATCAGGTAGGGGATGCCACTGTGATATTTATTTCTCACCGGCTTTCTACTACAAGGGATGCCGATTGCATCTATATGTTTGAAAATGGAGAGATTATTGAGCAGGGAACCCATCAGGAATTAATGAATCTGGGTGGACAGTATGCCGATATGTTCCAATGTCAGGCAAAATATTATCAGGATAATACGGATGTTTTTTCTGTGGCTTGCCAATCATGACAGAAAAAGATACATCAATTAATCAAAAATTACAAATTTTTTCAAATAATACTTGAGATTTTGTCTATTTTTCACTATTATATAAGAAGAGGTATTTGGGATAATAGTGAACTTGAAGAAAGGCTGAAAAAATTATGAGTATCATTGGATTGAAAGAAGAAAAATGTGTTGGGTGCAACGCATGTGTAAAAGTTTGTCCAGCGGGTGATGCGAACATAGCCCACACAGATGAGGGAGGAAATCTGAGAATTCAGATTGATGATGCAAAGTGCATTAAATGTGGAGCATGTATTAAGGCATGTTCTCATGATGCGAGGTATTTTGAGGATGATATTGACCAGTTTATGAGGGATTTGGAGGCAGGAAAGGAAGTGGCAATTCTTGCTGCTCCAGCAATTAAAATTGCTTTTGATGGAAACTGGCGTCATGTCCTTCAGTGGCTGCGCAATAAAGGTGTTAAGGCGATTTATGACACAAGTTTTGGTGCGGATATCTGTACATGGGCGCATCTGCGCTATTTGGAACAGCATCCTGATGCAAAGGTGATTTCTCAGCCTTGTGCAGCAGTCGTGAATTACATTCAATGTCATAGGCCTGCGCTTATTTCTCATTTGTCTCCGATCCACAGTCCTATGCTGTGTATTGGTATTTATGTACGTAAGGTGTTGGGATTTAAAGGAAAAATTGCAGCGATTTCGCCTTGCATTGCTAAGATAGATGAGTTTCGGGAAACAGGTGTGATCGACTACAATGTAACAATGGATCATCTCAAAAAGTATTTTGAAGAGAATAAGGTTGACCTTCCAAAAGTTAAAATTTTCAGCGAGTTTGAATTTGATGAGCACCAGGGGCTGGAAGGAGCGATTTATTCAAAGCCAGGCGGGCTGATGAAAAATCTTTTGATTCATAATCCGGAAATGGAGGTGGTAACTTCAGAGGGAACGGATAAGCTGTACAGGGACTTGGATACTTATGAGAAAGAAAAAGCCAGATGGCTTCCTACTGTTTTTGATGTATTAAGCTGTGAAAATGGGTGTAACGGCGGGCCGGCTACGGGTGTAAATTATAATTGTTTCAGTATGAATGATATAATGCATGATGTAGAACGTTATGCCAGAAAAGTCCGTAAGGCAAACACTACCAAAAAAGGTGTTGACAAGCAGTTTGCAGAATTTGACAAGACACTCAACATAAATGATTTTATGCGTACATATAAGTCTCATTATACCGAGTCAGAGAAAGTCAGTGAAGTAGATATCGAAAGAATCTATCGTGAACTTGGAAAAGAAACAGAAATGGAAAAGAATTTTGACTGTCATGCCTGTGGGTTTAAATCCTGTCGTGATATGGCAATCGCTTTGGCAAAGGGTATTAATGAAAAGGAAAACTGTCATCAGTATATGCTGAAAACTATTTATAATGAACGTAAAAGGGTTACCTCAATTAACGAAGAGGTTCTGCGCATGAATAATGAGCTAGTGGAAGTGTTTGGCAATCTTTCTGACAATATTGAAAAAGTTCGGGATGAAGCAGTAGTAATCCGGGAAGCTGGAAAAGAGAGCAGTACAGAGATGACAAATGTAGGGAAGCATATGAATGACCTGCAGGAGTTGAATCAGAGTATTTCTACTTCATTGGAAAATATCAATACCAGTATCAATCAGTACAATATTATGACGCAGGATGTTGAGAAAATTTCCAGTAAGATTAATTTGCTTTCTTTGAATGCGGCAATTGAAGCAGCAAGAGCTGGGGAAGCCGGAAAAGGATTTTCTGTCGTTGCTACCAGTATACGGGAATTGTCAGAAAGTTCCAGGGCGTCGGTTGGTAATGCAAAAGAAAATGATGACGCAATTCAGCATGCGATTCAGGAAGTAAATGAAATTATCCAAAAATTCAGCGCAGTGACTTCGGAATTGTTGGAGGCAGTTAATGTTTCTATTGAGAATGTTGACCGCACTTCAGAAAAGAGTATGCTGATAGAGGAATCTATGAATACAGTAGCCAATATTGCGGAACGAGTTCAGGAAGTAATTGAGCAGACAAATTCTATTTTAAATTAAAGAAAAATATATCAGAATGCTGTTAAAGGGAAGAGGAAACGCTGTAAATGAAATGACATTTCCTCTTCCCTTTATTTTTGGCATTTTATAGTGGATAGCGGATTATTTCTGCAACACGCTCTAGACTATACAGCTTGTTTTCCAAATTCCTTTAAGTAAGCAGCTGCCTTCTCTAAAGACAAGCCAACTTTATCCTGCAATCTTTTTAGTATTATCGTGTCATCAAGACCATCTTCCAGCCCCATTTCAATAATCATCTGCACTTTGCCCTGGCTAATCCCCTGGCTAATCCCCTGACGTATTAATTTTTCTGATTCCGTTTCAATCACTGTGCCGCCCATAATATTCACCAGCCTTTCTTCGTTATGGTTGCCATTAGTAATATGGGTAATGATAGTATTTACAAATCCCATGATATCAACTAATTCATTGTCCGATAGTTCCTCTTCCTTATGTAGACGAAGCATTTCGTTTCTGAGATATTCCAAATCATTTATGGCATTGTCAATATTGCTTTGTGTGGTTAGGAACTGTCGCAAAATAATTTGCTCTATTTCTTGTCTTTTTCTCTGACAGCACCAACCAAAAATCAGTTACATAGCCAACTATGCGCCCGATTTTTGTTCGGCGCTGTCAAAGAAAAATCCTGCGAACTATCTGCAAATTATTTCACGACAGTTCCTTAATTCCTTTTCATATCTGGCGATATAAAAAGGAATATAGGGGAATAACCTTTTTTTAACGATATATTCCTTTGTGAGCTCTTCCAGAATCACATTGGCAGATTCATAATTTACTGTCTGCCCATCGGGAAAAGTGAAGGTGATTGTTGTTGATTTTGGAGTTTTCTCCGTTCTTTTGACATATACTAATGAACGCAATTAATTACCACAAATACTCATAGATTATGGGCGTTCATTAGTCCATACAATTTCAGTTTTGGCAAATATTAGTGTTATTGAGTATAAATTACGGAGAAATGCGGCATGGGAATCGTTGCATGGCCAATGTCCCATGTTGCAAATTGCCTTGCAACGATAAATGCATACTCTGCAATTCTGATTGCCATTTAGACCGATAAAACAATTATGCCGAGGATTTAATGGATTCCCTTATATTTAGGAGTATACCATAAAAAATCCTCGGCATAAATATTTTTCTGCCTTTTCTGATAAAATGAAAAAATCCAGTGCTGATAAGCATTTGGAAATATTAAGAAAAGGCAGGTACGATTGCTTATGAAACACGACAATGATTTTTTAACTCTTGCCGCTGATACTAAAGAAAAGATGATTTCCTTTGGAGCGGTCTCAAAAATGTCCTCTTACCACTTTGACAAATGTATCCGGCTCCTTGGGCGTTATCTCAAAAGCAAAGGGCAGGTGTTCTCGCTGGAACTGGGACTGGAATGGCTCAACACAATAAAACACAGTCCCTCTAAAGTACATGATTACAGTTACACAACATGGTCATCATACAGGCGTACCGTGTACCTTCTGTCTGATAACCAGCTCGGAAGGCTGGATGAATGGCGCATGTACAAGTTCTATGACATCTCTTTCCCCGCTACCGAAGAGTATTCCTCGATTCTGTCCGAATATGAACACTCACTTCATCTGGGAGGTTATGCACTGCGGACAATCCGAAGGAAGACCGGGATGGTGCGGAAATTTCTGGTTTATTTAGAAGAACAGGATGCCGTCCCTTTTTCCAAAGTGGCAAATGAAAATGTGGCTTCCTATTTTCTGACAGAACACTTCAAAAACAGGAAGCCCAAGGGCGTAAAGACAGAAGCCTGCGATATCAAGCTTTTCCTTGAATACACAGAAGAATCAGGGTTGTCATCCAGCAGTCTCCTGCACAATGCAGTTCCGGTATTTTATGTGCTGGAGAACAGGATTGTTACCACCATCAATGAACAGATAGAAACCAACCTTCTGAAAGAACACCCTTCCTGCAGAGCCGACAAACGAGAACGGGCAGCTTATCTGCTGGCATTGCGTCTTGGATTGAGGAGCTGTGATATCTATGATCTTAAATTCAGTGACATCGACTGGGAGACAGGCCTTCTGAAAATCGTCCAGAAAAAAACAAAAACTGAAATAGAAATACGGATGGATGCGGAAACACAAAACGCCTTGATTGATTATATCCTCCATGAACGAAGAAACTTGGAAAGCGAATATATTTTCGTAACTGCATTCGGGCATATAGCCAGAAAAACAGGAAACTGCCGCTCGCTGCACAGCCGCATGGATGGAAATTTGCTGGAACAGCTTCCGAACGATGGGCTGCATATCCTCCGCAGAACTTTTGCCAGCAGGCTTCTGAACAGCGGTACGGCCCTCCCGGTCATCTCCGCTGCCCTTGGGCATACCGGCAGGGATTCCATTAAACCATACCTGTCCACAGATGAAGAAAAAATGAGGCGCTGTTCCATTGGCCTTGATGGCATACCCTGCAGAAGGGAGGAATTGTTATGGGCGGCACACTGATAAAAGACTATGACAGCATGACAGCCATGTACCATAACATTGGTCTTTTACTTGAATACCTGGAAACCATGCGTACCGAACTTAAAAGCGGGAGAACTGTCGAAACCTACCGCACAGGACTAAATGAATTCCGTAAGTTTCTTTTCGCAGAGCATGGGAAGGAAGTAGATAAGGTAGAAACCGGAGATGTAACGGCAGACCTGGTCAGGGAATACCTTTACTGGCTTATTCAGAATGGGAAAAGCATGAACACAAGGAACATCAGGCTGGCTTCCCTGAAATCATACATATCCTTCTGTGCATCCCGTAACATGGATTATGCATCAGTGGATGTTGATCTGGTAAAGGTAAAAACAAAAACCGTTACTCCTAAAACACATAACTGGCTGGACAAGTCACAGGTTGAAGTTTTGCTTGAACAGCCACCTAATACAAAAACAGGCGTGCGTGACAGATTTATCATAATATTCCTATTTTCGACAGGGGCACGTCTTGGGGAACTGCTGAATGTGAAGTTATGTGACATCAGCGTATCCGGGGAATATCCGTATGTCTACCTGCATGGAAAGGGAAACAAAGCAAGGATTGTTCCTGTTCCGGAGAAAGGATTCGTGGACAATCTGAATTACTATCTGTCTCTTTTCCACAGCATACAAAAGGATGATAATTATCTTTTTTATACAAAGATAAAAGGGATACAGGGCAGAATGTCGGAGGATAATGTGCAGAGGATTGTTAAAAAATATGGAATCCTCGCAAAGGAAAAGGATAATACAATCCCTGAAGTACATCCACACCTTCTGCGCCATTCTTATGGTGCCCAGATGTATCGCCTTGGCGTATCGCTGCCTGAGATTGCAAAACTAATGGGACACTCCGAAATAAGGACCACTGAAATTTACGCAGAGACAGATGCTGACATAGTAGCAGAAGCGGTTGGCAGAACAATTGGGAAACAACCTGCCCGCATATGGGACACCCTGTCAGAAGATGAGAAGTTGAAAGTACTCGGACTCATAAAATAATATTTATGCCGAGGATTTTTTATGGTATACTCCTAAATATAAGGGAATCCATTAAATCCTCGGCATAATTGTTTTATCGGTCTAAATGGCATTATACCGATATCGGTATAATGCCATAGAGCCATCATCGTAGCTCTGGCATTCCAGAAGGTAGATTTCGCTTCCAATTTTAATAAGAAAGTCTGAAATCTGTTCTTTTATTTCTTTGCTGCCATCTGTTGTTTCATTCTCAGTCAGATATCCTTCAGAAGGCAAAACCTCTACTTTTATATTCATTGGATAATCTTTACCAAAGATGTCATTAATTACAGAAATGAACAATCTTTTGTGTTTACTTTTCATAGTTTTAAACACGTTATCATAATCAGGTGTTTTTTTCTGCATGTTGTTATTCCTTTCACAAATATTTTTCTTACAGGATAAGAAAAATACACTATATTGATTATAGCGCCAAAGTTTTGCTTTGGCAACAGTTCTTTATATATATTTTGCAAGATGTGCGTTCAACCCCGTTACAATAACCATATGTACAGCGTTTTAATATTCTGCCTTATGCAGCAGATATTTTTGGTAGGCGGCCTGAAATTCTTTCCGGTGGTTTCTGCTGATGGGCAAAGATTGGCCGGAAGACAGCTTTATTTTCCAGTTCAGGATGGATTGTATGTGGTGTAAGTTAATGACATAAGAACGGTGAATCTGGAAGAATGATTTTTCTTTCAGTTCTTTTGCCCAGTTCTGTATGGTTTTACGAGAAGAAAGAACATCGTTATCTGCTATGTGAAGCAAAGTATATACATTGTCTGCTTCTAAGTATATAAGTTCCGAATAGGGAAGCTTTCTGTCTTCCAGAATAATTTCTGAGAATTCTTTGTGATAATAAGAGGCTTTTTGGAGATACCGCTGGACTTGCCTGATGCTGGCCGGTTTATGAAGGAAACCAATGACATTGCGTCCAAATGTGTCTGGCATCTGTTCGCTGTGTGTCGTGTAAAAAACAATGTATGTGTGGCTGCCTGCTTTGTCTAACACATTTCTGATATCCAGGCCATTGGCGTCTTTTAGTTCTATATCAAGAAAAAGAATATCTGGTGCAGTGTTTCTTTCCAAATAATCTTCTCCGGAAATATATAAATCAATATCATCATATCCAAGTTCTTTACAGCAGGAAGCGAGATAATCTCTTTCTGCTATATTGTCATCACATATTCCAATTTTCATAGGGATATCTCCTTTTTATTATTTTTTAGGTTTTGGATAGAAATATATACAGAAAAAAAGCCATCTTCATATTTCAAATCCATAGCACCATGATATTTATTGACAACATCGCGGATGTTTGCCAGTCCAAATCCATGATTTTTTTTGTCTGCCTTATGGGTCTGCAGATTGTGCAGTTCCTCAGAAAGATATGGTCTGGAAGAATTTTCAACGGACAGGATAAATATGCTTTTGTCAGCAGTAATATCCAGGTTGATTTCTTTATCTGGCGCATTGCAAAGATTTACAGCTTCTGCCGCATTATCCAACAGGTTAGAGAACAGAATACATAAATCCATATCTGTAAGAAAGCAGTTTTTGGAAAACTGTCCACTATAGTGGAACTGAACAGAGGGATTTAGTTTGCTGATTGTATGGTTAATAATTGCATCTATAATGATATTTCCGACCGAAACAGTATAAGTCTGTATTTGCTCTAAGGACAGGGAGTGTATATAGTCAGCCAGTTCTGTATACTGTTCCTTTTGTACCAGCTCCTGCAGAGAAAGAATGTGATTGTGGAAATCATGCCGGAATTTTCTTAAGTCATTATTTTTCTGCTGCAAAGAAAGATATTGCTCTTTTTCTAATTCCAGGCTTTTTTGGTTGATGGCATCCATCCGCCGGAGTTTTTGGAAAGAGTGGCGCAAGGAAAAGTACAGGATAAGCATTACAATTGTAATTATAATTAACAGCAATACTGTGTTCACGATAAAAAGACGCCCTGCTCTATTTACATTATCATAGTAAAAATTTGGTGCAGATAGCATCAAAAAAAAGTCAATAACTGTAATAGACATAATGATTGCATATCCCATGAAATTGATATCATGAATAAAATTTATACAATTTTCCTTATAATTTTTCAGAATAAATGAAATTAATATCATAATAACAAAAATAGTACAGTCCAGAATGTGCGGTATGGGGAAAAGGCACCATTTGTCTAACTTATCAGTAAGTGAGAATAAGATTGTACAAATTAGTTTATTTATAAAACCTTCCGCAAAAATAAATATAATGCCCCAGTAAATTTTATATTGTATTTTATCGTCAAATAGTAAAGTCATAACAATAATGGCAATCAAGGTGTTCGGAAATAAATAAAACAGAGTTTTCCAAATAAAATACCAGATGATAGATAAGGAAATTGCTGAAAACTGACGAACTGGATTTTTCGACAGAGGAAATCCTAAAAGGAAGAAAAAAACGGCAGACATTGCTACTAACTCCAATGTATATACAGAAATATGTATAAATTTCATTATAGTACACCAACCTATATGCTTAATATTATGTTACATTATACAAGGAAATGGATTGCTATGTCAATATTTGTGGAAAAATGTCTTTTGGCTTTTTGATTGTAAATTGTAAGTTGCTGTTGGGGATAAAAATGCCAATTACTAATTTCATTTTTGATGTGTTAATAAAATGTTCATAAAATATGCCATTTGCAACAAAAAACAACTGTTTAGAACATAGTTATGTCATTGGCTGAAAAATTTTGTATAATACTTGTAAAAAATAAAAAAAGGAGTACTTATGAAATCAATTAGCAGAACTTTAATCACAACAGCACTGGCAACTGTTATGGTATTTGGAATGTCAACCAAAGCAAATGCGGCAGATTCTGGTAGCTGGAAAATAGACTATGGTCCGGGAGCACCTTCATCAGTTAGCAATCAAATTTATGACGTTCGCGATATTGATTATTATAGTGGCGGTTATTATGCGGACTGTAAAACCCTTTCAGGAGATAATGGGAGGGCGCTGACGATAACATCGAAGGATGCCGGCGGTATGGATCCTGTCTCTGTTACAACTACAGGAAAGACAAAAACATGGAAAATGAAAGGAAGTACAACAGGAACGGTTACATTCAGGGTTACTGCTGCTAGTGGTTTTGTCTGCAGATCAACGGGAATAATCCATATAAATAATTAGTAGTTGGCTTTCGGTTTCAGAGTGGGGGATAATGGATATTTATCTCCTGCCGTTTTAAATAGGAGGATTATGGTGAAAAAAATAAGAATCTGTCTGTTAACATCCGTTTGCATGCTTTGCCTTGCAGGCTGTAATTCCCAGATGACAGAGGATATTACAGGCCAGAAGGCTTCGCCTGCGGAATCCGGTGAAACAGCAGGAGATGAGCTGTCAGAGTTTACCATTGATTTTGTTTCCGGCAGGATTAATATTACAGAATACAAAAGCCGTTATGGAGATGAGATAAAGGAAGTAAAAGAAAGTGACTTTGAAAATCTTAGTTTTCAGGACTGCGAAATGATGCCGCTTGGAGATTTTGAAAAAGTAGGGATTTACAGATTATATAGTGACGATATAGGAGTGGATGAAAGTATTGAATGCGTAAAAAACTGGCTGGAAAAGATAGGATGCGGGGATACTGACCTGGAAAAAGAACTGAGGGATGCAAGCGGACAGTATGAACGGGATGAAAGCAGGGAATATCCATATGATTATGTGGGAGTATATGATCATTACCCGGAATTTGACTCCGGATGCGGCTTTTTTATCAACACAGACCGGTGTTATATCCAGATGGGAAAGGATGGAATCTATTCTATGAGTGACGGCTCCATAGCGCATTATCTGGATTCCGGCAAAATACCGGCAATGGATGCTTTGGGGGTAAGCGAAGAGAATATAGTGGATAAAGGGAGCGTTTCTGAAAAAAGTGGTGACGTGTGGAAACTTGCGGATGGGAAAATGTCTGTAGGAGATGCCGCAGAGGTTGTAAAGAACTATTTTGAAGCGGGGACTCCCCGGAAGATGGCTTCCGGCGTATCAGTTGATGTACCTGAGGTAGAAGTGTTTGAACTTAATGGTAAATACGGTTATGCATTCGCAGTGCGCAGAATCTATAAAGGAGTGCCTTTTGCATATGCAGATACAGGCGGAAGGTCATATTACAGCGCAGAGTATTCCGTTACGGGAGATATGAAAACAGCCTATATCATAAACCATGATACGGTTGGCGCTTTTACAGGATATTCTGAGGCAACGCTGCTGGAAGGGTTAATGGAAGAGCAGACAGAAATCCTGGGGCTGAAAGATGCGGTTTCTTTGTTAAATGACTTTTTTGCGGCGAAAGTGAAACTGGAGGCAGATAAAGCCGAACTTGCATACTGCATATGTAGATATGATGAAAATGAGAGACAAATCGCATATCCATGCTGGGGGTTTGAAGGAACGAATGCCACAAATGAGCAGAAAATGAGGGCATTTGTCAATGTCCTGTCGGGGGATGTCTACTACTACGCATACAATGAGCGGTAGGTGGGACACAGTATGATACAGACCTGCCTAAATTATGGGTATGGTTTCTGTTTTTATGGCAGGGCATAATGGGAAGGTATTCCCTGCCGCTTTAGAGGAGAGTTTATGAAACGTATTAAAAATTATCCCGCTGGCAGATGGAAAGGAACAGTACATAGTATAATAAGTGAAATAAAAAAAAGCCTGTATCTGCCGGTTTTTATTCTGTCGTGTCTTGGGGTGGCTCTTGTCTGCTGTTTCAGTGAGGGATTTACCTCCGGCAGTATGAGAACCTATACTATTATGGAACTGCTTTTATTCCTGCCGAAAGATGCAATGCTTACTGACATTTCACTGAACCGGTATGAGATATGGATGCGCGGAATTGGAACATGGACGCAGCTTTTCCTTCCGTTTCTTTTAAGTGTGGGATATCTTTATACCATTTCAAATGAAAGACAGTCCGGATTCAGCCGGGTTCTTCTGGTCAGGGAAAACAACCTTAAATACAGCATTTCAAAGCTGGCGGCGGCAGTGCTGGGCGGCGGCATTATCATGACAGTTGGTTATGTGTTTTTTGGCATGCTTGTGTATATCAGGTTTCCTTCCATATGTGAATATTCCGCAGACAGCATGAAGCTGTATATGGAAATGAATCCTGACTTTCAGGAAACGGCATTTTTCTTCTGGAGGTGTGCCAGAATCTTTTTATATGGAGTGTGCAGCAATATTTTTGCCTATCTGGTGTCCGTTTTTTTCAGGGACAAATACATTCTGCTCTGTCTGCCTCTCATGCTTAAATATATATGGGGACAGGCTGTCATGAAGGCAGGGATGGATGCTATGAATAAAGGGAATGAGACAGCACTAAAGCTGTGTTCGGCTCTCAGGATTGAAAATATCCTGAACACCGGACAGTCCGCATACCAGGGACTGACGCTGCTTCTCGTATTTATGCTCTATCTGGCAGGTGTTGTCCTGACACTTTGTCTGACAGAGAAAAGAGGGGAGGAATTCGGTTTTGAATAAAGTAAGAACAATATGGAATCTTTCGAGAGCGGAGCTGCTGCGGTTAGTGAGGAGCACAAAAATCATCATACTTGCCCTATTTGTGATTTTTGCCAATATTCAGATTGTAACACCCCTTAGGGCGTTAAGCGCTTCCATGGAAAATAAGCTTTCTGTATTTGAGCCATTTGTGGCAGTCGGAAATTCGGGCATTGTTGTATTAATATTGCCGCTTTTTTTCTTGGCCATGATGGCGGATTTTCCACGGGAAGGGGAAAGTCAATACTTTGTCCAGATACGGTGCAGCAGACGGGTATGGACTGCCGGGCAGATTGTATACGCAATGGAAAGTTCTGCTGGATTAACAATTTTTGTATTTGCCGCCTCAGCCCTGTTGTCACTTGATTTCATAAGTCCGGGCACGGCTTACAGCCATGCTGTGACAGGATATGTGGCTGCGTTCCCGGAGCGGTCGGGGGAGTATGTGGTGCAGTTAATTTCTGAGAACCTGTATAACCAGATTCCGCTGTTTACTGCGGTGATCCATACAGCGTTTCTTCTGGCACTGTATTTCCTTATGCTTGCCCTGCTGCTTCTTGTTTTCTCACTGGCAAAAAGGAAAACTGCAGGGATTTTTCTGGATGGAATCCTCATCCTTGCGGGGACGGCTACCTGTGCGGGAAGAATGGCATATATGTGGGTATTTCCCATGGCACATACCATTACATGGCTGCATTATACGGAATACGAGAGGTATCCGGTGCTTCCGCTTTTCTGCTCATACCTGTATTTTGGCATAATAAATACGGTTTTGATTATTTCAGCCATTGTCATGGGAAAGCGTTATAATAGTATATAATAATTTAGGAGAATTCATATGATACAGATAAATGACCTGAACCTGAATATAAAGGGGCATCAGATTTTATCTGATGTGGACATCACTATGTACGAAGGGATGATTTATGGGCTGACAGGCAACAATGGCAGTGGGAAAACCATGCTGATGAAGTGCATCTGCGGACTGGTAAAGCCCACATCCGGGGTGGTGATGGTAGAGTAATCTCGGAAAGTCCCTGAAAAAATAGTTGGGAATTACATTATATGGCTTAGTGGAACAGGGGGAAATGGGAAAATGCTTATTTCAGGATTGCCATGGGATAGCGGATAGAAAAAAAGGCATGATGATTAAGCCTGTTAGAAAGGCATTTTTTAACAGGCTGATGGACTGGATTTTTGACAGGTTGAAATTAAGCGGCATACATGCGGGCGGCTTTATATCTGGCATCAAGATGTATGCATATGCCAATGAGCATACTCCAGAAAGAAAAATGGTCCTTTCCACGTATTTTTAGATGCTGCAGACAGTAGTCATTGAGGACACGGTCATTCACCCGCCCACAGGCAGTGCGTTCACTGTAAATATCCCTGTACTGCTGGGAATCCCTTGGTATGCGGGGCTGGAAACGCAGGTCGCCATTGTTCTTTATGTAGACGGTGCGTCCATAGCTGCCCGGGGAACATTCAGCGGCATGAGGGCATTCCTTAATGCGGCCGCATTTGAGCGGGCAGCGGTATTTATGGGCGTCTTTAACGGGGTCATTTCCCCATGGGCACATTTCGTGTCCTGCCTTGCAGAGCGGGTGGCCTTCCTTGTTGAAAGTGATGTCATCCGGGGCACTTTCAGAAGATTTAGCCCTGCCGTTGATGTCGATCAGCGCATTTATGTTCCAGCGTTCCAGCAGCTCATAGGTCGGGATGTTGTCATGTGCGGAGTCGAGGCAGACATTATCGGGGGAAAGGCCAAAAACATTGCGCCCGAAATCATCAATGGCATAGAGGAAGTTTTTGCTGTCATGGCGGCGTGCATCGGTAAACTTTATTAACAGCGGGAGTTCGACTTTTAACGCATTGTTCCTGCTGCACAGCATATAAAAGTGTATGCCCGAAGTACCATGTTTTGCTGTCGCTGTCCCAGCCCCATCCGGCGTCAGGGTCGGAATAATGCCGGGCGCAGCCGTCCCGGTACGGACAGTCTTTCGCACAGGATGATAGATGTCTGCCGTAAGGGGAGGAATGGGAAACAACAGCAGTGCCGTCACCGGACAGGGTAAGGTTTTCCGAGTCGATTAGCCCAAGCTGTACGGATGGGGGGACTGCAAGGATGGAAAAGATCATCTGCAGGGCCGCCTCGGGATTGTCGGAGGCGGGTATGCCATGGGTGATATTATCCACAATGTCCCTGGTGGTGACAGTGCAGGGGTCTTGCGGTTCCACAAGCTTGCCATCGGAGCCGATTTTCTTTTTCGGTTTCTTCCCGTTTTTTCCGGGAGGGAGCAGGGCGGTACGGGAATAGGAATCCCTGGGAGCCAGCCAGAAACGGTTCATAAAGTCATAATAAGAGCCAAGCGGCGGCAGGTCCTTGGTGGAGGCACATCCAATAAGGACGGTCAGGGAAATGGAGTTAGGAAGTACATCCCTAATCCATGAAGTAAGACTTAACCTGGCTTTTGTCTTATTAAAAAGCAGGACAAAAAGGATGAGGGAACGAAGGATCTGGGCCTGATGCTTTGCGGGGCGTCCGCTTTCAGAATAAAAGGCAGGAATATATTCGGTAAGCGGGTCAAGATTGAGATTTAAGAGTTTCTGCCGTTCATCCTCATAAAAGTCAAAGGAATATTTAGGGTTGTTGCGGGAGAGCCTGCGGCCAACCGTAGTGACAATGGTTCTATACTCGTCGTGGCTCTGCCATAATTCGGGTTTGAACATAGATGTGACCTCCTTTTGTTTACACTAATGAACGCAATTAATTACCACAAATACTCATAGATTATGGGCGTTCATTAGTCCATACAATTTCAGTTTTGGCAAATATTAGTGTTATTGAGTATAAGTAATGAAATGATGGAAAACATGTCTTAAACAGAAGGGCCGATTTAGCTGATTTTAATCAGCTAAAACGGTCGCACATTTCAGGCTGTATGTCAATACCTTTTTGTGGGAAAGTTGAAAAAAATTTGAGGCAGCAAGGACTGTGCAGAGAGGAAATGTTACAAAATGATAGAGAAAAATAGAGGTGAAAACGTGATTTTGGAAATAGTAGAAGCCTTGAAAAGCAAGGGCTTTGAGTTTCCGAGAGCACACAAGTTTTTTAGGAGGTGTATTTTGAAAAAAACAGTTCTTGTGCTGCGGGCAGGATTGCAGGAAACATTCTTGGATAAAAAAATAATTGTTTTGCTGCTGATTATTGGATTTATAATTGATAATGGAGTGCGCCGGATGGTAGATAATGCGTTACAGGCAGGACAGCCATTAGGAATTTTTGAGGGTTTTATTATGTGTGTCAATCACTGGTATTATCTGATTATTTTTTTGGTTGGATTTATTTTTGTTTTAGCAGGTGTTCCGAGGCTGGACAGTGAACAGATTTTTTTAATATACAGGATAGGAAAAAAAAGCTGGTTTTTTGGTGAGATTCTGCAGGTATCCTTTTGCGCTGTTATATATATTTTACTTTTATTTATTAGCAGTATTGCCAGTTGTGCAAAATATTGTTATATAGGTAATGTCTGGAGTAATTTTATGGTGTATTATAAATCAGAATATGAGGCTTTATTATCTGACAATAATCGGTTTATAGACCAGCAGGTGTTTAAATATTATTCGCCATATCAGTCTGTGCTGCATTGTATTTTTCTGCTTGCGCTGTGTCTGGCTTTAATGGGAACGGTTAATCTTTATTTTGTAATTATCAATAAAAAGCTGGTTGGGATATTATTAAATATTATTTTTATATTGTTTGTCCTTATTTTTAGCAACTATCGTGCGGGAGTGATGTGGCTTTCTCCTTTTTGCCACGCTGTATTGGCATTACATAATATATATGTGTATAAAGAGTTATCGGTTCCGCTATATTATTCTTATTTATATTTGATTATATTGGAAGGAATCGTTATATTTTTTTCGCTAAAACAACTAAAAAATAAGATGTTTTATTAGGAGGAATCCCAATATGGTAATAGATATGAAAGATGTTTCATTAAAATTAAAAGAAAATAAGATTTTAGAATGTGTCAGCCTGCAGTGTGGCGAAGGGGAAATTTGTGGAATTATAGGACGGAATGGCAGTGGAAAAACAATGTTAATGAAATGTATATGCGGGTTTGTCCGTCCTACAAATGGGGAGATCTTGGTGTTGGGAAAAAGGATTGGGAAAGATGTTGATTTTATACCCGATGCAGGCATTATTATTGAGACGCCGGGATTTATTCCATATTATTCAGGAATAAAGAATTTGCGGCTGCTGGCATCGATTCAAAATAAAATAAAAGAACCTGAAATCAAAAAGGTAATGGAAATGGTAGGCCTTAATCCGGATATGAAGCGGATTGTTAAGAAATATTCTTTGGGGATGCGGCAACGGCTGGGGCTGGCTCAGGCAATTATGGAAAACCCTAAAGTGCTGGTTCTTGATGAACCCTTTAATGGCTTGGATAAAGAAGGGGTCGTGGATATGAGAAAGTATTTGTTGAAATTAAAGGATGAAGGAAAGACAATCTTATTATCTTCACATTCCACAGAGGATATTGAGTTACTATGTGATAAAGTATATGAAATGGAACATGGAAAGTTAGAAGCTGTAGAAAAATAAAAAGATTGATTCAATTAAGATAAAGGGCAGTATGGTATTGGATTTTACAGTATTTGTACATATCCGATTCTGATCCGGTAGATCCACATCGAAATGAAGGAGGGCTTATAAAGTTTGATACTGTAAGCCAAAAAGTAGTAAAAAACTGGAAAGTAGATCATGGTATATTCCAAATTGCCGTTGCAGGAGAATATATATACATACTTGATGGTGCTAATTTAAAAATACATCAATATCAATGCAACGGACACAATTTAGTTTTAAAAAGGGAAATTTCTATTAAAGAAAAAAAGAAGTATTATTACTTGTCGGGATTTTGGGTAATATGAGATACTTTTAATTACACTGCTTGCCTATATTGACAATAGGAACCACAAGCTAAAATAAAAAATAAGCCTACCTTGTACTTAGCCGTTGTGGGTAGGCTTATTGCCATATCCGGGAGACTAACCACTTTGTGGGCGGTTACTTCCTTTTATGGTTCTAATATAGCATATCTGATAATGGGATTCAAGTGTTTTTCAACGATGATTTGTTTTTTGTTTGTCAGGGAAGTTGACAGATGCCTTATAATTTTTCAGAATAAATGAAATTAATATCATAATAACAAAAATAGTACAGTCCAGAATGTGCGGTATGGGGAAAAGGCACCATTTGTCTAACTAACTCCAATGTATATACAGAAATATGTATAAATTCCATTATAGTACACCAACCTATATGCTTAATATTATGTTACCTTATACAAGGAAATGGATTGCTATGTCAATATTTGTGGAAAAATGTCTTTTGGCTTTTTGATTGTAAATTGTAAGTTGCTGTTGAGGATAAAAATGCCAATTACTAATTTCATTTTTGACGTGTTAATAAAATGTTAATAAAATATGCCATTTGCAACAAAAAACAACTGTTTAGAACATAGTTATGTTATTGGCTGAAAAATTTTGTATAATACTTGTAAAAGAATTTATAAAAAAAGGAATGGAAAGTACCAGTATAAAGCATTTTGATTAGCATAAAGTTTACATAGAGTATGGTACATTATATATAAATTATAATGATTATGACTTTAATCTTTGGGTATATGAAAAAAATAATGATTTGTTCCTGCGAGGCAATGCGCCAAACGGACATGCTTGCATGTCCGTTTGGCGACTGCCACGAGGGTCAAATACCCCGTCCTTGGGTCTAAGTCATGCCCCGCAGCTTGCTGCCGGGTATTGACTGCATAGTTTATACACGAGGCATCTTTTGGTTTTTGAGATATTAATCAGCATATTGATGAGTTAATAGGAAAGTTGGAATAGAAAAATGAGTTTTTAAGACAATTGAAAAGATTTCCGATATGAATGGAAAGAATAAAAAATGGCTCATCAAATATACGAAAGCAATTCCGCCTACAAATCAGATGGTAAAATTTAGGGGGAGTGTTTCTAACTATACATCATTTATTATTTCAGCTCAAG
>CANSYK010000088.1 GCA_947651225.1 uncultured bacterium
ATCTTATGGGAGCAATGCATCTACTTTTAGCAAATTTTATTGCTCGTGAGTATAGTATAAATAAATTCTTCTTTTTTGTCAAAGTGAAAATCAAATTTTATCCATTCAATAATACCTGTCTTAAACATCATGCCCATAAACTGGAACCCTCCGCCATCCCTTTGCATAGAATAACAAAAGAACATATGCTTTTCCCATAGAAAGGAGTTTTATGACTTCATTACAAGCAGCACAAGACTTGCCGGATACCGGCTACTTTCGGGCAAATGTCACCGCACGGGGTACTGCCCGCCCTATTCAGGGAGCAAAAATCACAATCAGTGATATCAACAATCCGGAAGATATTATAGAAGAACTGACAACAGATGCAGATGGCCAGACAGAAACCATTCCCCTGCAGACACCACCCTTAGAATACAGTATGGAACCAGAATCCAATCAGCCATATTCTGTATATAATATCCATATTGAAGCAGAAGGCTATGAGCCAAAAGAAGTTTCCGGTGCCGAAATCCTGTCAGGGCAGACATCCATTCAAAATGCAGATCTATTGCCATTAGCCCAGACAGAACCGGATTCCGAAGAACTCTTTGTCATTCCCCCACATACCCTGTACGGAGAATATCCGCCAAAAATACCAGAAGAAGAAATCAAAGATGTCACACAGACTGGAGAAATCGTTCTCAGCCGTGTTGTCATCCCTGAATTTGTCATTGTACATGATGGGCCGCCAAATGATTCCTCCGCCCAAAATTACTATGTCAGATATAAAGACTATATTTCACATAAATTCGTTTTCCCCGCTTTACAGACTATCATGCCCTCTCTTACACCCTTTCCTACACCATGGATTTATCTATCCGATGATAGTGCATATTGAATACGCTCTAATTCTTTGAACTTTTCATCCTCTGTTATATGTACATATTGATTCATTGTCATCGCTAAAGTTGAATGCCCTAAAACCGTCTGTAATGTCTTAGGCTTCATTCCCGCTTCGATACATCTTGTCGCAAAGGTATGCCTTAAAGAATGCATTGAAATTGGTTCCATCCCATTCTTTTTGCAAATATAGGACAGCGTTCTGGAATAATTCTGGTTCGACACAATTTCCCCATCCTTACCAGTAAAAACATACTTGGAATTCTCAATATCTATTATGTTCCTCTTCCTTTGCTCCTTCAAAATCTTTAAAGCTTCCTGCGTCAATGGAACATCCCTGACAGAACTTTTCGTTTTTGGAGGATTGATAATAATCTGACCATTGGAAGAAATTACTGTAGCCGTTTTATTAATACTTACTTTTCTGCCATTAAAATCAACATCATCCCATGTCAGGGCAATCATTTCCCCACATCTTAAACCAGTATTCAGAACAAAGAGGTACTGATTGCGAAAACTATAATGGTTCAGACAGGATATTAACTTGCTTTGTTCCTGTTTTGTTAATACCCTTGTTTCACGCCCTTCTGTTCCTCCGGCCACGGTAACTTTTCGAGTGACAGGATTTGAATTTATAATTTCATTATCTAAAGCATAATCAAACAATATTTTCATCAGAGAACGTGTCTGTGACAATGTAGACTGGGAAAATTTTCCTTTTAATGACAACATAACATTTTGACAATGAATGGTTTTAATCTTGGTTACTGGCATATCTCCGATTATGGGCTTTATATCATGCTCATATCTTCTCTTCCTTGCCTTTAACGTATTGTATCTGAAGTTCCCCTCATTCATCTCATACCAGATATCAAACCATGCATTTAATGATAAGCTGCTGATATTTTGTATGTCAGAATGCTTATCCTGATAGGTGGCATCTGCAATCCATTGCCTGCATTCCTGCAATTTCCTGAAATATTTCTGCTGACGTTTTCCATTTTTATCAACAAATCTGCCAGAATAAAGCCCATCCTTTCTCTGGCTAATACCAACGCCAAGTTCTTTGCCTTTTCTATCCTTTCCCATGATGATTGCTCCTTTTATATCTCAACGTTTTTCTCAATAAACTCCTCAAATTGTTTCCGCTTGATTAAACGTTTTTTTCCTATATAAATAACAAAACTACACATGGGATTTCTCATAAGCTCATCCAGTTTATTCATTCCTATATTGCTATATGCCGCTGCCTCCTCCTTTGTAATGGTTACTTTCTCCCAGACAGGAACCTCTATGTTTTTTTTCAAAGAAATCACCTCGACAACATAAATCTTGCTTACATAATTGTATATGATTCTTAAGCTTTAAATATTTCTATACTTTATCAGGACAAAAACCCTTACCAAAAAAATATAAAATACATACTATTAAGTATTTTACACATACTACTTCTAAAGTTACTATTCACGGCTATTACCGTTTCCCAATCTTTTTAACTATAGCAAAACATCATTAAACTATTTATTTTATAACAAAGAAAGGAAACTCTTATGAACCCTAAAGCATTATTTCAACTATCTTACGGCCTGTACATGGTGGCCACGAAACATGACAAAAAAATGAATGGATGCATCATCAATACTGTCACACAAGTAACAGACAATCCCAAACAGATCATGGTTGCTGTCAACAAATCCAATCTGACCTGCGATCTCATTCAAAAGTCCAAAATATTGTCTGTCTCAGTACTATCTGAAACAGCGCCCTTCTCCCTTTTTAAACATTTCGGATTTCAAAGCGGCAGGGATACCGATAAATTTGTTGATGTTCCATTTTCTATGACCAAACAGGAACTGCCCTATCTATCCGGGGATACCACTGCTTTTTTGGATTGTAAAGTAGTAAACAGCCTTGATCTAGGAAGCCATATCTTATTTATTGCCCTTGTATCGGATTGTGAAGTTCTCTCTAACAATAAAGCAATGACCTACTCCTTTTACCATGAATTTGTCAAACCTCAGCCTGAAGCTTCTGCCTCCAAAGGCTGGCGCTGTACAGTCTGTGGTTATATCTATGAGGGAGAGGAACTTCCTTTAGACTTCGTATGTCCCCTGTGTAAACATGGTGTAGAGGATTTTGAGAAAATCGGCTAAGTTTGGCTGCTTCTTTTATCTATTCTACACCATCACTACACCATTTTAACATTCTAATACATCATCTTTTATAACATTTTATACTTTTTACAATCTCCTGCAGGCACGATAAAATAGAAATTTTATAACAATTTATGGCAATATAATTTATTTTATGAAATTCTTCTGATAATACAAAGACTATATCAAAAATGTAGCTTCAAGTGAAATCTACGCCACCTGGACGGAGGCTACCATTTTTGCAAATATTCTTGCCATCCAGTCCATTACTTTAAACCGTGTCTATACGGAATGGTACCGAAACAAAGGAAAAGATTTCACGATTACAAGTTCTACTGCATATGACCAGAAATGGATAGCAGGACGCAATATTTTTGACAGTATTTCCCGTGCGGTAGATACCATTTTTTCCAATTATCTTTCCCGCCCAAATATTGTCCAGCCGCTTTTTACACAATATTGTGATGGAAAACGGGTTTCCTGCCCAACCTGGATGCGCCAGTGGGAATCCCAGACATTGGGAGAAAATGGTTACAGCGCCATTGAAATTCTTCGCTATTTCTATGGCGACAGCATTTTCATCAACACTTCGGAAGAAATTTCAGGAATTCCATCTTCCTGGCCTGGCAGAAATTTGACCATTGGAAGCTCTGGCAGCAAAGTCCGCCAGATGCAGGAACAAATTAATGTTATTGCAGGCGCTTACCCATTGATTCCTAAAATAGCGGCAGATGGCATTTATGGCGAACGGACTGCCAACGCTGTCAAAGTGTTCCAGAAAGTATTCAGCCTGCCGCAGACTGGGATTGTTGACTATCCGACCTGGTATAAAATTTCAGAAATCTATGTTGGGGTCAGCAGAATTGCAGAAGGGGCATAAGGTGCAACGCAATTTCCTAATGATTAAAAAAACGGGGCAGATAGTCTTTCTATCTGCCCCTGCCATATAATTTCCATTATTTCAGTATTAATATTATGAAGATAAACCTCTATTCTGCCTTATCTTTTTTGCTATCTTTCTTCCCCTCAACACGTTCAATACAGTCAACAATCTTATCATTATCAAAGCCTTGTTCTCTTAACCAATCAATTAAATTTATAATTTCTTTTGCTGTCATAGCTTTTAATACCTCCATTGTTTTATTCTCCTTTCATTTAACAAATCTCTTCGATTTGATTCACAAAATCTGTCACTTCCTGCCAGGCAGCTTCCGACTCTGGAATCCTGTTTAAAGCCATCTGAAAGACATGAAACATTCCCTCGTAAATAGTTTCCTGTACCTTACATCCAGCCTCCCTTGCCTTTTTTACCGCTTCCGTCGTATCGCTTAAAAGCATTTCAATACTCCCTGCCTGAAAAAGCATTGGCGGAAATCCGGTAAAATCACCAAACAACGGTGAAATATATGGTTCTGCCGGATCGTGGGAGCCATAATATTCTCCATTATAAATCATACTTTCCTTTGTATTTCCAAAAAGAGGATCTTTCGTGTAATTTTCCTCATAAGACGCACCAGATGCCGTCAAATCCGTCCAGGGTGACATCAAAACAGCAGCCGCAGGCATTGGCTTTTCCTTCTTGCGAAGATATGCACAAAGCGACAGGCAAAGCCCTCCCCCTGCAGAATCTCCTGCCAGAATAATCTGATTTCCTGAATATCCCAAATTCACCAAAAAACAATATGACCGATACGCATCCTGAAGCGCCGCTGGATAAGGATTTTGGGGGGCAACTCTGTAATCTGCTGAAAAAACCCGCATACCGCCACGCATATCACTGTAATTTTTTGCAAAACTGCGATACGCATTTTTTAATTTGCCAATATATCCACCGCCATGAAGCTGTAAAACAGCCATTCCACTCACTACTTCCGGCGGCGTCAAAATCTCCACTTCAAAATTGCTTACAGAAACCCGCAAAAAAGAGTAACCATCTGGACATTTCCAAGGCGGCTCAATAACCTTTTTGCGAAAGGTTCCATCTTTAATCTTTGGTCCAATCAAGCGGTCCGAAGTTGCAATCCTGATAAACTCGCGAATTATTCTCCCCTGTATACTGACTTCTTCTTTCCCGTTCTTTTCTTTTATCTCTTCTTCTTTCACAATAATCTCCATTCTGCCGCCTTTTTCTGGCGGCACAAAAAGTAATAAAAAAACATGGTTCTTGTAAATAAATGAAATGACCAAGTTGCGAAGAATGTTTTTCTGAGTGCAAAGAAAAAAACAGGCAAGCAAGTTGTTCCATTTAATTATTTACAGTTCCTAAATATAAAAACGCTTCCGCAATTCATTTTTTGCTTCACGGTACCCTATAAAAAAGCAAAAGGAAAATATAAGGGCAGACATTCCAAAAGATGCCCATGGAAGCACTGGGCTTTTTGTAACTCCGGCCAGATACAAAATCAAAAGCACACCACTGACTAAAAAAGTAAAAAGCTGTACTAAAAGATAGCTCTGCCAGTCAGAAAAATTTACTAACATACAGATCACTAAAATCGCATCCAAAATCATAACGGCACAGGGCACCCCATAAATAACAGACCACCCGGCAGCGCCAGTAATCCCATCCAATAGGAGCATCAGGCACAGAGCAACGGCAGACTGTCCAAAAATCTTCCGTATATGGTTGCCCCTGCGGTTAAAAGAATATTCCAGCGTAAATATCGTATATAAAATGCAGATTCCCGTTACCATCGACCAGTCTATTTTATAATCCGTATAGTAATCTATAATACAGAGCACAACTTCTGCCACAACCAGAAAATACACAGTAATTGCCACAAGGCGCTTTACAAACCTGATTTTATTTCTGACATTTGGATACGTATTAAACTGCTGTTCATCATCTTTTGTTACAATATTTTCACAAAGCGGACAGACATCGGTATCATCCACAATTTCTACTTTACATCGTTTACATTTATTCATCGTTCTTCCTTTCTCTGCACCCCATTTGTCTCAACTACCACCGGAATATCCTCTCCAGCAAGCGTCCTGAAAAAACATCTCTGAATGGATACATCATATAGTCCTGAAGTAATGGTAAAAACTATGGTGTCCTGATAGGAACAGACCGCCCCCTTAATTGACTGCCCCACAGAGCGTGAAATCATTGCATAAAAATGACGTATATACGGCTGGTATGCTTCCTTGATCTGAATCTTTCCAATATTGGTTACTGTTGTTGTATTAGCTCTTGCTGAAGAGCGGTAGACAAATCGCATTGCCAGTATCTTAATAAAAATTGGGACAAAACGTAAGAAAATATTTTTCTGGTTTGAAACATTATACGAAAAAAGCTCTTCCAAATGCTCCTTGTTAATCTGCGACCGCAGACTTTCTTTTACAATCCCCATCACTTCTTCTAAAGGTATATTCTCCCGGTCAGGTGCAAAAATAGCGCTGACCATAACAAAAAAATTCCTCGTTGTCTGCGAATTAAAATACGGCCTCAGATTTACCGGAATACTTGCTGCAATCGGCTTTGCAGAAGGCTGTCCATGCAGATATTCCATATAAATGCTATATAAAAATACGGCCGTAAAATATTCATTAATGCTCACATCATATTTTTTACATGCTGACTTTACTGCTTTAACCGGCATAAACCCATGCATTACACTGATTTCTCCTGTTAAAAGATTTTCCCCTTTCACCTCCACAGCACGTTTTGTCTGATACCCCTTTTTGTGTCCCTTTTTATAATTTTTAACATAACTGTCTTCTGTATTTAAAGAGGTTTCATCCGAAAAATCATCTGGCTCCTCGCCTTCTAACGCATCGTACTTTAATCGAAGATACTGATAAGTAATCTCACGCAAAAAATTCACGCCTCCCATGCCATCCGCCAATACATGAAAAACTTCCAGATTAATCCTGCAACGATAATACGTGAGCCGAAACAAATAATTATTATTGACAGATGGTTCAATATAACGGCAGGGATAGTGTTTCTCTTTCCGTACCGTTGGCGCTGGTTTTGTATTCGTTTCAAAATAATACCAGAAAAGCCCCTTCCGCATCCGCACCCGAAATGTGTCAAAACGTGGTAAAACCTTATCTAATGCCTGCTGTAAAAGTTCACCGTCAATTTCCTCTTTCAGTGTAACGGCAATCCTGTATACATTTGTCATGTTCTGACTTGCAATCGCCGGAAAAAGATTCGCCGTATTATCCAACCGCTCCCAACGAACCTGCCTGCCTCTTAGCTTTCTATCTTTCAATTTACTTTCTCCCATTGCTACAATTTCCGCTTTTTATTATACCTTTGATACAAGATAAAATTTCTTTGCACAATATTGTAGCAAATTTTAACAATAATTTCCACCCACAGTTCCATCATTAAAAACAGAACTATAAACCGCCGTTACTATCACGACTATTCGCCTTTTGATTCCAGCATCCAGGCAATCCCCTTTGCGAGACGATAATCTGTGTCTTTTAAATGATTTCCGGGATTCCGTTCAAAAATAGAAGCAATCTTATTTTCCTGATAAAAAGCATACAATTCTTTCATACATTGCTCCGTACGGCTTAAAAATGGATTCCTTGTGCGGCTTTCTAAATCCCCAAGAGAAAGATAGACTGCATCCGGTTTTTTCAAAAAATCATGTGATTTTACATAGGATACAAACTCTGAATACCATACGGAAGCAGACGCAGCAACTACACCAGAAAACAAATCCGTAATATAGGGGGCATATAAAGCAAACAGCCCGCCCATAGAATATCCGGCAATAATGCGGTATGGTACTTTGATTTGCCCCTCTGCAAAAGGGATAATTTTTTCTGCCATGCAACGGGCATACTGCTCTGCCTCCCCGGTAAAATGGTTATCCTTAGAAATAACAGGCTTATGTGCCCAGGGGGAAAGTTCTTCCTCCCATCGAAGATGGGAAACAGAAACAAGATGAAACGGCCTGCATCCCAGTTTTTCACATTGTTTTAAAACTGCACGCCCCGCTTCCTGATACATATTTGCATAAACAACAGGAACATTTGGCGTATCATTGGGGTAAAAAATAATCTGCTTTTTATCTATCTCAATTACTGTTTTGCCCATACTGTCCACCAGCCTCTCTTCCTTTATTTTCAAACACGCCCTATCAATCAAAAAGCCTCGCCGTAGCCCGTACGTTGCTAAACAAGCGCCAGTGGCGCTTGTTTAGCAAGGACCGAAGCGGAGCGTAGAACTACGTTTCTTCTTTGCGCCCGGAAAAACATTCTTCGCAACTTGTTCATATAATTTATTTACAGTTCCTAAAACTCATTCAAACATAATCTCTTTCAGCTCTATCTCCCCTGGACCTGTATAGAAGAAAAACAACGGATGTATACCATCAGAAATTACAATGTCACTGTAAAATGCAGCCCAGCTCTCCGATTGCATAAGTTCAATGATACCAAGCTGCTTACCGTCTATTCCATCTTTTATCAACAGCTTCCTAGATACGTACTTATCATTTTTCGTCTCATCTACACTTCCTGTTCTAACCAGCACCCCGATTCGCCGATTTTCCTTAAATGCAAAATATTTATATCCAATAATTGTACCATCTGCAATTTCACCGATAAACCGTTCCCCGTCTCTATGGGTAACATTAGGAAATGCTTCCGCATAGATTTGATTGGTACCATGGGGCATATGTCCATTTGTCAGGTTACAGGCAATCACTGCGGGATATCTTCCTTCTGCTTTCAATGCTGTATGATTTAAGCCACAAGAAGTAATCTCCACCTGCGCTATCGTCCCGTCCGGGGCAATTTCAATTTTCTCTGCACATGCCTGTCTGCTATAATCCGATTTGTGTGTCAAACGATGATAGAAAACATACCACTGCCCGTCAATCTGCTCTATACTGCCATGTGTTGTTCCTGTCATGTTCAGCCGCTCCGCTTCTTTCCTGCCATCCAGTCCAATATCACCATTGGATACAATCGTTCCGCCAAATACAAAATCTCTGTCCGGGAACTTGCTTGTAGCATAGCAGAGTTCATGATTCTTCTGGGAAGAATAAATAAAATAATACGTATCCCCCACCTTTCTCATAGAGCTCGCTTCAAAAAACGGATGTTCCTCAAAACTGGTTCCTTTTGTCTTATAGGGAATAATATGCTTTGCTGCTTCCTTTACCGTCAGCATATCATCCTCCACAACGACCATACAAGGCCCCATCACACTGCCTGATGTTCCAAGAATCTCTTCCCGTGTCTTTCCAAACATCTCCATCTCTTCTCTAATTTTTTCTTCCTTATCTGGAAAATCCGGCTCCTCTTCATAAGGATACTGCGTACCATAATAAATACGAATCCTTCCATCATCATTGATTACTCCCGGATCAAAGCAGACATAGTCCTGCATTGGACTGCCATCTGGGTTCCTGACATACCCTAAGTATTCATAACTTCCGGCAGGCGAATCACATACAGCCACACGAATGGGACCAAAATATCCGCCTTTTCCAAATTCTCCTGACATACAGTAATATAAATAATACCTTCCATCATTTCCCCTGACAACATCCGGTGCATACATATAATTACGCTTACCATAATCCGGGTCCTGTAAAGCACGGTAAATTACCCCCTCACACCGCCAATCCGATAAATCTGTAACCGGAGCAGAATATACTGTATAATCCAGCATACAGAAGGTTTCGCCACCCTCTTTGTCATGGGAACCATACAAATAAACCCGGTCTCCAAATACATGTGGCTCTCCGTCTGGAATATATTCATTAAGCGGCAAAAATGGATTAAATACTTGTTTCTTTTGCATCATTTATCACTCCTCATAACTTATCTCTTTAATCGCTGCAGTTCAATCTTTGCCCTGCAGATAAAATTTGTCCGGCAACTAACCTTAGTGGTAGTATAACGGATTATATAATAAGTGTAAACCCAATCCTTTCTTATTCAGCTTTGAAAACGCTGCTGTTACTGGTAACGGAGTGAACAGTAACCTTAATATTTCATTTCTATATCATTCCCATCAATCATACTGACCGTGAGAATGAAATTTCAAAAATGGTAAGAGGTTTGCTTAATGAAGAAGCCAACTCCTTTAAAAGCAGATTTATAACTATGCTTGCAGAACTTAGTATATCTGACTGGGAACGTTTAGAAAGTGAAGCAAAGAAATTATTGGACGTTAATGCAGAACTTACTGCTACCGATTCCGAAACAATGACAGTAGAAGAAGCAGAAGCGGCAAATATAAAAAGTCGCTCCAATCATGCGAAAAAGACGGCACAATCTGCTTCGAGTATTATAGACGGCATGAGAAAAATCTCAAAGGAATAAAGCTAAAAAACACGTATTTTATATGTGTCCCCATTGACGCATGTGCTTTACACGTGTATAATATATAGTAAACGCATAAAATACATGCGTTAACTATAATATAACATAAAACTTATTACAGCATAAAATATTGCTACCTTATCGCAACAAGAAAACACTTTATTAGTGCAGTCTTGAAAAGTCTATGAAAAAATAGAAAAATATTATGTTGTGCAATAGATTCAAACAAGACAGCGTTAGAAGAAGCAAGGGAGAAAAAATATGGTTATAATAAGTCAACATTTGGATTTGGTGTTGCACATGAATATGCAAACCCAGAATTAATTGAACAGAAAAAAGGTGCTTTTGAACGTGCAATGTTGAAAAAACATGCACTTGCTAGATACGAGGAGGTATAACATGGCAGAATTTTTAATGAAACCCAAAATTGATTTTGCATTTAAAGAAATCATGACAGACGAAAAAGCACGGATAGGATTCCTGTCTGCTATGCTGAAATTAAACCCTGAAGACATCAAAGAAACGATTCTCCTGAACACCAGCCTCCGGAAAACACACGGGGATGACAAACTGGGAATCCTTGACGTCAGGGTACTCATGAATGACGATACCGAGATAGACATTGAAGTCCAGCTTTCCGAGCTTTCTGTATGGGCAGAACGTTCCCTGTTTTATCTTGCAAAAATGTATACAGAACAAATCAACCCAGGCGATAGTTACAACAAGTTCAAAAAGTGCGTGAGCATCAGCATCCTCGATTTTAAACTTTTTAACGATACAGAAAATTTCTACTCCTGTTTTCATATCGCAGAAGATAACCGTCACTCATTGTATACTGACAAAATGGAATTCCATGTTCTGGAGCTGCCAAAGCTTCCAGACAAACCAAAAAATGACAGTGATAATATTTTATTATGGGCGAAATTTATCAATGCCGAACGAAAGGAAGAATTTGACATGGTTGCAGATAAAAATCCTTATATTGAAAGTGCCTACCAGACACTACAGGTTATCAGCCAAAACAAAGAAAAACGACTGGAATACGAAGCACGTGAAAAAGCCATCCGGGACCATAACCAGTTCCTTTTGGAAGCCAGGCAAAAAGGCAGGGCAGAGGGCAGGGAAATGGGAGAAGAACGCATAAATGTCCTTAATACCATTCTTATTAATTCTAACCGTATTGATGATTTAAAACGTGCCGCAGCGGATAAAACATTTCAAATACAGCTAATGAATGAGCTGCTTCCAGATGATTTGCTTTAACCGATGAAGTATGTGAAAAAGCCATCCGGAACCATAACCAGTTCCTTTTTTGAAGCCAGGCAAAAATAATTCCACACAACAAAAACCGCCCCTGTACGGGAATACAGGAGCGGCATCCGTGTTCCAATGTGAAACACTTAACCTAACAAGTAATATTGTATCACATTGGAACACTTTTTTTAACTAATTCTTCATGAGTCCCCTGTTCTACAATATGCCCTTTATTAATAAATAAAATTTTATCTGCATTTTTTATAGAAGATAGGCGATGAGTGATTATTATAATCGTTATGTTCAATTTAGATATTCTTTCTAATATCTCTGACTCATTGGCAAAATCCAGGGCGCTTGTTGCTTCATCCAACAGCAATAATGAGGGGTGCTTCAATAACTCTCTTGCTATTACTATCCTCTGCCTCTGTCCACCAGACAAATTCATTCCCATTTCTGATATCAAAGTATCCAGCCCCATTGGCATCTCCATGACTTCGCTATATATATTAACCAGTTTTAAAATTTCTGCCAGTTTTTCTTCGGTTATGCTTTCATTCCCTAAAGTCAGGTTTTCCCGGATTGTTTTGTTATACAAACATGAATCTTGGGAAATAATCCCGATTCTTTGAGTGAGGCAGCCCTTTTTTATCTTTTTAATATCTGTCTCATTTATCAGAATATCCCCTTCTGTAGCATCATACAGACCGCTGATTATTTTAATCAGCGTACTTTTGCCAGAACCTGACTGTCCAACAATTGCAGCCATCTCACCCTTGTTTACCTTAAAGCTAATATCTTCCAATATATAATTTGACTGTTCTGTGTAATGAAAACTTATATTTTGGACTGTAATTGTCTCAATACATTCAATGGATTGTGCATCTACCTCTGTTGCTTTCCTTTCTTTGGCAAAGAGGATATCTCCTAAACGTTCTATGTATATATAATTCAGTCCGATATTCAGAGCAGCATCGAATAATCCATAAACCTGTGCGAAAAAAATTTCAGCCAATGAAAACAGTGCAATAATTTCTCCTATTGTTGCTAAACCATCCTTGGATAAAAGGATACCTGTTGTCAGCACAAAAATAGGGGATAAGGTTTGAGACATGCTTAAGACTGTACTCCACACTGCTGATGTCTTTTCATTTTTTCCATAATTTTGGCTGTATTTATCATATTTTTTCTGCCAATCACACAGTACATGGTCTTCTCTGGCTCCTGCTTTAATATCAAACATTGAATACAGAACTTCAGTCTGATAGCCTTGTACATTGCTATTCTCTATTACCAGCTTTTTCATATTACCCGTCACTACTTTTTGGGATATTATAGCTAATAAAATATTAGGCAGCAGGGCAATGTTTAATGCCAATGCCAGTACCTTATTTGAAAAAAAGAAATAAATCCATATAACAATCAGTACTCCGATATTTAAAACCAGATTAAGAAGGCCTGTCACAAAAACATCTTTCACATTAGTGATGTGGTTTAAAGTATAAATGATATCCGGTTTTCTCCGTGTTTCAAAAAATAAATATGGTAATTTTACCATATGGTAAAAAACTTTTTTATTCATTTTTCTATCCACATCAATTTTTAAATTTGTCATATTGAATTTCAAAAATAAATTAGATATAATATATAACGCTGATACCGATACAATGGCTATTACCAAATTAGAAAGGTTGTTTTTATTAAAGGTAAAGACATTATCAACCAGTTTTTGAATGCTGATAGGTAAAGCAATCATAACCAGATAATTCAATCCAGACAGTATAGTAAACATCAGATAATGCATTTTCTTTTCTGCCAAAAGAGGGCATATATCCTTTAGTACTTTATATTCTTTCTTTTTTTCCTTAAACTTCGCTCCCGGCTTTGCCAGAATGCATATTCCATTAAATATTTCAGTAAATTCTGAGTATTTATACTTGATATGCCCTATTTCCGGATCAACAACATAAACTGCTTTTTTTTGTTACTTTTTCCACTATAATGTAATGTTTATTTTCGGTCATAACAATAAAAGGGGCAGTTACTTTTTCCAACATTTTTATGTCACTGCAATGGTAGGCATGGGATTCCATCCCAAATTTTCTAAGATTTTCTAATAAGTTAACTGCTGATATCCCGTCTCTTCCAACTGGCACCAATTGTCTGATATCATACAGGCTATAATGTGCATTATAATAGTTCAAAATCATTGCAATAACACACAAACCGCATTCTGTCTGCTGGATTTGAGCTATGTACCTAATTTTTCGCATATTATGACCTCTTCTTATCAATAAGCTGTATGTATAATTCTTCCAGGCTACCATCTACTATAAAGGCGTCTTCATGCGGTCTTTCGTCACTTATTATTCTTATACTCGCCAAGCCGTTATGCCGCTGTACCCTGCTGACTTTATATGTCCTTTTGATGCGGTTTACTTCATCGATATCTTTCAGGTCACACTGCCAGACTTTATCTTTTATGCGGGCTATTGCTGTTATGGTCTCTTCCTGTAACAGGATAGTGCCTTCGTTTAAAACAATTACCTGTTCTGCAAGATCTTCCACATCGGATACAATGTGTGTGGCAAAAATAATGATTTTATTTTCTGCCAGGTCTGCAAGCAGGTTTTTCAGGTTCATCCGTTCATTTGGGTCAAGGCCTGCTGTCGGTTCGTCCAATATAAGGATTTCCGGGTCATTGAGCAACGCCTGTGCAATATTAACCCTTTGTTTCATACCACCAGAATATTTCTTTAGCTTTTTCCCTTTTTCTTCCCATAAACCGACTAATTTCAGGCATTTTTCAATTACACTGTCCGTATCCTCTATCCCTTTCAGCCCAGCTATATATTTGAGAAAATTATATGCATTGAAATCAGGGTAATACCCTGCCTTCTGTGGGACATATCCAATCTTCGCCCTGTACTCTTCCCCCATACTGTAAATATCAGTTCCGTTATAATATATTCCACCCAAAACAGGTTCTTCTACTGTACAGATCATACGGATTGTGGTGGATTTTCCAGCTCCATTTGGTCCCATAAAGCCATAAATCCCCGGTTTAAATGTAAGATTTAGGTCATCTATAATTATTTTCTGCCCATAACTTTGCCTGACATTTTTTAATTCCAATTCCATACCGATACCTCATTTCTATGTAATCTATGATGCAAAATATTTTTGCTGCTTAATCAATTTTCTAAAGAAAAAAATTCCTCCTGCAACCAACAACAGTGAATAAACCACCTCTACTATATAAATCCATTGTATAGTACTCCTGCCTATGATCATTGGTGTTTGTTGTGCCAAATTTGAAGCATTTATAATATTGTAAGGTGTCAGCGAAACTATTTTACTGATTACTGCCTTATCAGCGATAAATATATCCAGGACATCAGGGCGTAGCAGAAATAATACCCCAAGGCTTATACACATTGCTGTCTCCGGGTTCTTTGACAGAAATGATGCTGTTAGTGTAACCAAGAGAATACTATTTATTGCCAAAAATGATAAAAGCAGGGTGTGCAGCCAAAAAACTCCAAAACTCATATCCAATGAACTGTCATAAAGCCAGAGCGCTAATTGAATGCTGGAATTCCATCCTCTTCCTTGTGTAAGAATAAATATCCGAAATACCGCTATTAGTATTATTAGTAGAAATATGCTATTCGTCACTAAAAATGCCAAGAGCACCTTTGTTTTTGTACACTTTTTTCTACCATTCCGGGAACTTAACATAATTTCCTGCATCCCACATGACTTATCATAAGTAAAGATTCCTGAGAATACAATTGCGACAAAAACCGGTATGTATTGCATTTGGTTTATAGAGTCAACCAGAGTTATCAGCCATTGTTCATAATATCCAAATACAATATCAAACCCAATATCCGGTAAAATATCTGTCAGCATTTTTAAATGTGCATTTTCAGACTCAAAATCCTTTATTCCACCACTTGACAATATTTCCTTATACTCTTTCAAAAATGCCTCAGCAGTTTCCCTTGTAAATTTCCCATTGTATTTCTCATATGTTTCTATTTCTTCCTGTATTTCCCCATAATTCGGTATCAGATACAAAATATTACCTATTGTTAATACTACTACTAAGAAAAAAATGCCTATTAACAGGATACAGACTGATTTCCTTTTGAAAAATTTATACGCTTCTAAATAAAACATTTTTTTACCTTTCATATAAACTAAACTGCCTGCACAATATTTAATATATAAAATACAATATTTGCACAGGCAGACCAAGAAATTACAAAAAACTCATTTATGCACTAATATCCTAAATATCAAAAACCAGCATTGAAAAATTTAGTACCTATGTTAGTATTTGGTTTTTTGCAATCATGCCAACAACAATCTTCATTATATGGCCCTGGATCTCCTGCTTTACCGCTAGGACAGATGCAAGATGCCCCGGTGCCACCGCCATAGTAATTATTCAGTTCATCTTCTGAAACAGGTGTTAAACCTAAAATCTTTTTTTCCATATCTGCGGACCCCCTTTCTTAAAATTTGCAGAACACTGCATTTTCATCTGCTTTTCCGGAATTACAGACTTAACTGTATCAATATGTAATATAGCATAAATATTCAAATATAAAATATATAATTTATGCTACGAAATGATACCAAAATAACTATACTAATTAATTCTTTACTTCTCACAGATTGCACACTGTTTATACGTTTTTAAAAGTACATGTTCCAGTCGACATGCGGCATATCCAGGACTATATTCGCCTGATATGGCAAAATTAAATAACTTACATCGATAACCATGACAGTAATCTTTCCAAAAGCATCCACTACATTGCTTTAATTCCTTATTATTAATATGTTTGATTTCCAAAAGTTTTTCACTTTCTATGCCATCAATAATATTTCCCATCAGAAATTTTTTATCCCCAACAACATAAACACACGGATAGATGTCCCCTTTTGCATCAATATTTAGCGTCATTTCAGGACAACATTGGCTTTTCTTCCTGTTTTTCATCTTTTCAAGCATTCCAATATGTAATTCTTCTGCCTGAGAATTGCAAAAATTTGACAGTTGCAATAACTGCTCCTCTAAAATAGCCATGGTGTCTTCATTCCAGCTAGTGTCATATTGATTAATGATTGGTGATATAAGTTTAAAACCTGTATCATACAAAAATTTTACATTATCATATAAATATTTGACCGTTTCAGGCGTTACTGTCATCCTTGCAATTGTGTCTCCCTTTTTTTCAAGTATTCTATCTATATTCTTAATTGTATCAATGAATGAACCCTTGCCATCCCTATATTTCCTGTTAGCATTATGAGCTTTGGCAGTTCCATCTATGCTAATGGATAAATCGTTTATATTGTCTAAAATAAATTCTATATTGTCTTCGTTTATCAAAGTGCCATTTGTGGTCATGCTAATACTTACGTCTTCATCCCATATTTTTACATTCTCTACAATATAACGCAGTACTTCATAATTCAACATAGGTTCTCCACCATGTAAAACAATACTGATGTTGTCATCTGAATAGGTATTACTTCTGTTTTTTATGAAATCAATTAACTGTCTTGCCCTTTCCTTACTTAGATAAAGGTTTCTTTTTTCTTCTTCATAACAATATGCACATTTAAGATTACATGCATAGGTAAGCCAAATTGTATACTGCATATTAATCCCTCTTTCTGTTAGCCCAAACTAATTTATTCCATTTTCTATAATTATTTTCACAAAATATTTCAAAAACCTCATTAATAACAGACTTTGATAAAACTTCACTAATACAGGACCAACAAAACTCCCTGACATTACAATCCTGACATTTTATAAATTTATTTTGCTTAAGAATCCTGTCAATTACCTGTCTATAATATGTATCAGGAGTATTTAGTAATTGTTCAAATGCTTTTTCGTCTTGTATATTGCCCAGTTTGAAATCTTCTTCTGCCACTCCGCCACAAGGGTATATCCCGCCCTCAGAATCAATAAATAACTAATCTATATTTTCTAAAACCCTGTTATTTATATATAAATCACGTATTATAGGTGTTGTGCCATGGGCAGCATTTAACTGGTTAAATTCATCAATTCCATAATCATCATAAGTAACCATTGACATACTTACTTCTATATCATGTTTTTTAAGTGCATCCACAGCATCCAATACACACTGGAATACTCCATCACTTCTGTATCTTGCTGTATCTTTATTATTTATTCCGTCTATGCTTATTGAAACTTTATCACATTCTCTAATACATCAAATGAAATCTCTTTTTTTGTCATAACCTGTGTTGCACAACAATGCCTACATGATAAATTACACTTATTCGTAAGCATCACGGTAACACATTCTAATCTTCTGGTTTTTCCATCTCTTTTTAAAATGCTATTTTCTTTTAATGTATGGATGAGATTATCATATTTTGTATCAGGTTCTCTATTGTTTTCAATGTACCAGCATATATTATTATAAACATTTTCTGACATGCAAATCCATGTCCCCTCTTCCCTGTTAACCAATGCAACATGAGCATTACATTTTCTTGCTGCTACCGCTTCTTCAAATACATTACTCATTAGCGTTTTCCCTCCAAAGCTATTTGATGATAGCATTTTATTTCCTGTTTTTTTCTGTTCTGAATATGATATTTTATATCATCGATTTTTAGCAAATAATCAGCACTAATATAATTAATCATTGCTTCTTTGTTGTGATATTTGCATTATATTCTAATATTTTTTTGTTTTGTTTATTTTGTCCATAACTTATATATTTTTTGACCACTAAATTTTCCTATCAAATCTTGTCAGCCTAAGCTGCCAAAGAGTCTAATGTAACGGTAGCTAAGAAAGGGACAGCAAGGTGTCAGTATATATGCTGACACCTTTTGCCGCATATATGGACATAAAATTAGCATTTCATGGTCAGTATACCATAATAAATATTCTTTTATTTCTTCATGGACTTTCCGAGACTACACTAATATTAGTTTCTTTGCTTCATTGCAAAAAATAATAGGACAAAATCATCTGCAACCCTTTGATTTTACTGGGTTTCTTCTGACTTGCCCCTATTATAACACGGTCATCATGAATTCTCACACGCTTTACCCCCGCCTTTTTACATCCCCTGTCCATCTCATGGTGCAGATAGCTTTTGGAAATATGAAACAGTCTGGTATCATCGGCAAGACTGTAAAACATTCCAAAATAACCCTCCATCTCGTCACAAAGAAACTTCGGCATATCTATAACACGATTGCTTTTTTCTGTTTTTGGGGAAGTAATCATATCTGCACCATTAATGCGCTGGTAGGACTTGCTGATTGTCAGTTTGCGCTTTATGAGGTCAAAATCAGATTTTACAAGGGCCAATAACTCTGCTTTTGTCAACTAAAATCTAAAAAAAAGATTAATTTATTTTTTAACAAAAAGACACCACAGAACCAGCTCCATGATGCCAAATCAAAACTCTATAAGATTTCAAATTTATAAAACCTAATCAAAACTCATATCCTCTATAATCTTTGCCCCCTCTTTAATGACATTCGCATACTGTTCTTTTTCCATCACTTCTGTCTGTAACATACTACAAACTTCTTTAGATATTGCAATCTCTTTACCCGAAAATTTCTTGCTGACAAATTCATTCAAATCCTTAAAAGTTTGAATATGATTTTCAATTATACCAGTTGCAAATATTAGATAAAAAGTAAATATTGCTTTCATATTTGTTCCATTTGGATTAAAAACTATCCCTTTTTCAATATTTACTTTATGTTCTTTTACAAATCTTTTTAACCCTCTTATTGTTAATGCAGAAATATTTAATACACTGTTCAAATGTTTTTTTAGCATTGCAACCAATTCTTCTGTACTCTCACCATCAAACGGCAAATCAACATTATAAACCCCACTTAAATAATATATCATTTTACATGTCATAGAATTATCACTAATATTATTAGGCCACTTATAAATATTTTTTGACGCAAAATGGCAAAATTTCTGCATAAGAA
>CANSYK010000089.1 GCA_947651225.1 uncultured bacterium
GAGTGGTTTTGATTTTTTAGTTAGGTTGCGGACGTAGTCTGCCCTATGATATAATCAGAAAGGCTGATTGCTTTGTGCCATGCGCCATCCCCTGCCGCACACACAGAGCAAAATTCATATATGAGGGGTATTTACTATGACAGAAAAAAACCAGGAATGGCAAATGATACAAATGAAGGAGCAGCTTCAAAAACTACAGACAGAATTACAGACAACCAAAGAACAATTGTCAAAAACAGAAAGCAACCGTGATGAATACAAAAACAAATATTTTCAGTTCAAGGGCATCTTTCAGCGGCAAACGCATATTTTTTACCTCTACCAAAGCCTTTCAGAAAGCTGCCGTGACGCACTAAGCGGCATCTTTAAAGGAACTTCTTTTGAAGAATTTTTAGCGTGCGGTGTCCAGCCTGGAAATATTGATGCCTTATGGGAATTTTCACGTGTCCATGCACTGGCAGGCAATCCAGAAGATGTTGCCACCTTAAACCAGATGATTCAATATTTTGTGCACCTGTATAACAAGACAAACGAATCACCGATTCTTGCGTTCCAGACCGTATCACCAGGTGAACTCTTTGATGTAGATTTACATATCCGCACACAGGAAAGCAAAGCATCTGGAAAAATTTCCAATGTTATTTTAACAGGGCTTGCAAATGCTTATACAGGAGATATCATAAAAAAAGCAGTCGTTGAAATACTTTAAAAATTTAGGAACTGTTAATAAAGTAATTGTTCCTTATTCTAACTGAAGGAGGAATCTATGGACATAGCAACAAAACAAGTTGACCAGATTATCATTGGCGAGGAACTTTTTCACGAAGTAGTGGAAGAACACATTCCGGCACTGATTAAAAAGCAATCTGCACTTCTGAAATCCTTTTTTGAAAATATGCGCAGCTATATTTTAGAACATACAAAAAAATCTGACTGGTTCTATATCAGCAACCAAAAGCTTTTATATAACAATGCCATTGCCGCATTATTTCCAGATTTAAACACTTTTGAGCTGGGGCACTGCAGTGTCAACCGCTCCTATGACCCCCTCACTTTTCACGATGAATTCAGCGGTTATATGGGTACCTTAATGACACCAAATGAATTTAAGTGTGCCTTTGCCGGAAAATTTGATAAACTGTATCCGTTTTGTCCTGAATACCTTTCTGACAGCTTTTTTACAGTACTGGACTTTCACAGGGCAATTCATGCAGATGGTGTCCACACCAAACGCTGGAATGGTTTTTCGAAAGCAGAATCTTACCATATTCCGCTTTATCGCTTAAATGGCATGGACAGTGAATCGATTTCTCCATCTAAAACAATATTTTTCTGGCTTGACAATGACCTGCTTCCAAATGACCTGCCTTCTTCTCTCGTTCCTACTTACAAGCATGTCCTGTCTCTTTACCATGCGAGCAAAGACTGCTTTGAATGGATGGATGATACCATTCAAATCCGTGAGGATATCATTTTGGACAATATTATGGACGGAACCGTCAATTTCTTTTCTGAGGATTCCTATCATTCTTCGTTTTTGTACAATGCGAACGAAAAAACGATTTCTCTGGACAATCTGTCTCCGACTGCGCTGCAGATTGTAAAAGAGCATCTTCTGACCTGCGACCAAAGGCGTGCTGATTTTGAACGCTATGATGAAAATATCCTGATTGACCCAAACCGCGGCCACTGGAGCCTCTGGCAAGATGAATATACGGTCCGCAAATATACTGCTAAACTAAATCAGCCCATGATTGCCAGAAATCCACTGGCAGATGTCAATGCTGATGGTATCATCGGCATTGATTTTGGTACAAAAAGTACCGTTGTCGCATATCAGGACAATAGAGAACGTATTATTCCAATGCGAATTGGCACCAGCCACTATTCTAAAAAAGCAGATATTTCACAATACGAAAATCCTACGGTTATGGAACTGATTGATTTAAAACATTTCTTTGAGCTCTATCATAAAAAAGAAGGACGCCCTGATACTCTGTGGGAGGATTTAACGGTTTCCCACAGTGCGGTCAGTAGCATGATGAACAGTACCAGCAATGATTACTACTCCTTCTTTAATGAATTAAAACAATGGGCAGGAAACCAAAAAAAGCAGATTCGTTTAAAAGACAAAGCAGGCAATGATATTTCCCTCCCTCCGTTTTCTGAAATCGGCGAAAATGATTTCAACCCAATTGAAATTTATGCATACTATATTGGTCTTGCCATCAATAATATGCATAATGGCATCTTTTTAAACTACCTGCTTTCTTTTCCTGTTACCTTCGAACAGGCAACCTGTGATAAAATTGTAGAAAGCTTTTACCGTGGCATAAAAAAATCACTGCCAGAAGATATTCTGCAAAATAGAGAACTTATGAAAAATTTCCGTGTACTAAAGGGAACCTCAGAGCCAGCCGCCTATGCAATCTGCGCTCTGGAAGAATACGGCTTTGATTTAGAAGGAGACGAAAAAGAAGTTTATTATGGTATTTTTGATTTTGGAGGCGGTACAACAGATTTTGATTTTGGCCATTGGCACATTCCAGAACAGGCCGACAGCAGGCGGTATGACTATATCCTGGAATGTTATGGAAGTGGTGGTGACCAATACTTAGGCGGAGAAAATCTGCTTCAGCTTATGTCCTTTGAAGTATTCTGTGCCAATCAGGACAAACTGCGTGAAGACAATATTACCTTTTCCCTGCCACCAGAATGCCATCCTTTCCCAGGCAGCGAATCTATAATTTCCAATTCGCAGGAAGCAAAATTAAACATGCGCCAACTTACAGAGAAGTTACGTCCTTTCTGGGAACGTGATAAAAACTACCCTGCACTTTATCAAAGTGGAAAAATCAAGCTTGCACTTGTCACTCGCTCTGGCGAGCAAAAACTAAATTATGAACTAAATATCAATATCAATGTACTGGATAAACTTCTTCATAAACGGATTGAGCTTGGCATTGCAAACTTTTTTGAATGTTTAAAAGCCACTTTTAAAGATAAGCTTGGAAGTGACATCAAATGTGTCCACATTTTTCTTGCTGGAAACGGAAGCCGCTCACAGATATTGACCGACCTTTTCGAAACTTATATGATTACTTATACTGATGACTTAAAACACCATATCAATAGTAATATAAGCAGTGACTTTTTCCATCTCCATCCGGCACTTGGAATGCAGGAGCCAAAGCAGAAAGAAACAGCACAGCAGAAAGCATCTAATAGAAATGTAACACAACAGACCAGCAGTATCAGTGGACTGGCGCAAAGCCTTTCCGATATTGGCGGCCTTGCCCAAAGCGTTTCTGAGCTTTCTGAAATAGCACAAAATAAACCCCTGCCTGCCGATACAGAAGAAGACATTAGTGCCATCACAAAACCAAATGGTAAAACAGGTGTTGCATTTGGACTATTAGAAGGACGCCCTGGTGGGCGAATCAAAATTATCCTTCCACTAAGCCAGGATGTTGCTGACGATGCTTCCGATATTCGTTTCCGCTTTTATATTGGATATAAAAAGAAAAACCTTTTCCAGATGATTTCCGATCGTTCCCTTCCATATAACAAGTGGACATACCTTTGCGATGCTTCCACAGAAGATTTTGCCATTTACTATACACCACGTCCAGAAGCCGCAGGCGGAACGTTGAGTATATTTGATGTTTATAAAAAGTCCTGCCACCTGAATAAAGCATATGACAATGCCAGTATCTATTATCGTGCCGTTGCGCCAGACACATTAGAATATACCGTTATTTCCAATGATAACTTTGATTCTGCAAAACTTTTAGAAAATGTAGTAAAAGTAGAATTAACTTATTAAATGAAAAAAACGCACCAGAGCGTATTTGAAAATTCCTTTTTTCAGATACACTCTGGTGCATTTTCTAATTTTTCCACTGTAAACGATGCAACGTTCCGCCAAGCTGCATCGAAAAAAAATTATTCTGCCGCAATGCCTCATACAAGACAATTGCCACAGAATTAGAAAGATTCAAAGAGCGAATTTCCTCATTCATTGGAATACGGATTGCCCTTTCCTGATATTCCACCAGAAGTTCTTCTGGAATTCCAGCGCTTTCTTTTCCAAACATAATATAGGCATCCTCTGGATAGGACACATCGGAATAAATTTTTTGGGCTTTCGTTGTAGCCATAAACATCTTTCCAACAGCCGCCTCATTCTTTTCTAAAAAATCTTCCAGGCAATCATATACAGTAACATCTAACTTTTCCCAATAATCAAGGCCTGCCCTCTTTAACGTTTTATCATTAATTTTAAAGCCCATCGGCTCAATCAAATGGAGCTTTGTACCAGTAGCACAACAGGTTCTTCCAATATTTCCCGTATTTGCCGGCATTTCCGGCTCCAATAATACAATATTCAACATAAACTCTGCTCTCCTTTTAATACAGATTCAGCAGTATACTTTACCAGAGCATATTTGAAAATTCCTTTGAACAACTTGTTTCGTTCCTTATTTACAATTCCTTATTTCTTAATCTTGTAATAAATGCCTCCAGACGGGAAAGTGCTTCTTTTAAATCTTCGATGGAATATGCATAGGAAATCCGCAAAAATCCCTCACCACAGGCACCAAACGCCGTCCCTGGAACTACCGCAACCTTTTCCTCCCGTAAAAGCCTGTTTGCAAATTCCTCAGAAGTCATCCCAAATTCCTTAATACAAGGAAATACATAAAATGCCCCAAAAGGCTCAAAACACTGCAGTCCCATATCACGAAATGTCTTCATCAAAAAATTACGCCGCTGGTCATATGCCGTCCGCATCTTTTCCACATCAGTATCTCCATTGCGGAGCGCCTCGATTGCGGCATATTGGCTTGTGGTCGGTGCACACATAATCGCAAACTGGTGAATTTTTAACATCTGCTCTAAAATATTCTTTGGACCACAGGCATAGCCAAGGCGCCAGCCTGTCATAGCATAGGATTTTGAAAATCCATTGATTACAATTGTGCGCTCTCTCATTCCTGGAAATTCCGCTATTGAAACATGATGGCCTCCATAGGTAAGTTCCGAATATATTTCATCTGAAAGAACATACAAGTCTTTTTCAATTATCACATCGACAATATCCTGCAAATCCTCCCTTGTCATAATCGCCCCTGTCGGATTGTTGGGAAACGGCAATACTAAAATCTTTGTCTTGTCTGTAACTTTATCTAAAATTTGCTGCTTTGTCAGCTTAAATTCATCCTCTTCTTTTAATTCAATAATCACTGGGACACCATCTGCCAAAACAACACACGGCTCATAGGAAACAAAACTTGGCTGTGGAATCAAAACCTCATCCCTTGCATCAAGCATAGCACGAAAGGCAGCATCAATTGCCTCACTACCGCCTACTGTAACAATAATCTCTTTTTCATAATCGTATTTTAAATGAAAACGCCGCTCCAGATAACTTGCAATCTCCTGTCTTAACTGCTTTACGCCTGCATTAGAACTATAGAATGTCCTTCCCTGTTCCAGAGAATAAATGCCTTCCTCCCGAATGTTCCAGGGCGTGTCAAAATCCGGCTCTCCAACGCCAAGAGAAATCGCATCTTTCATTTCGCTTACAATATCAAAAAATTTGCGAATGCCGGAAGGCTCAATTGATTTAATTTTAGCGGATAAGGGATCTCTCATGGTGTAATCAACATCCTTTCTGACTCATGTTTCTCTTTTGACATAATCAGTCCATGTTCCTTATATTTTTTCAGAACAAAATATGTCGCTGTACTATTCACATATTCTAAAGTAGAAAGTTTTTCTGTCACAAAGCGTGAAACCTCTTTCATACTCTTTCCTTCAATGATCACTGTCAAATCAAAGCCGCCGGACATCAAATATACACTCTCCACTTCTTCAAAACGGTAAATACGCTCTGCCACTTTATTAAAGCCCATATCACGCTGTGGAGTCACCTTTACTTCAATCAATGCGGTAACTCTCTCACAATCTGTCTGATCCCAGTTAATCAAGGTAGGATAACCACAGATTACATTTGCCTCTTCCATCTCCCGAATCTCTTTTTTTACACTTTCTTCCTCTTTGGCAAGCATCGCTGCCAGATCTTTTGTGGAATAGCGGCTGTTTTTACTAATCGCATCCAAAATCTGTTTCTTCATACAAATCTCCATTCCGCCACCCTTCAACTGGCGGCATAAATATATATTGATGGATCACTGGTAAATCTTATATAACTCATCGCTTCCTGCCGGTTCTAAAAAACGAGTTTCACAGGTATTTTCAATAATCCTGTCATTTGTATCAGTCGCCCTTCCAATCACCGCTGCTAAAATCCCATGTTTTTCCAGTTCCCGAACCATGCGATTTCCATTGGCACAGCCAATCAAAAGAGAACCACTTGACATCATTCGGTATGGATTAATATCAAATACCTCACATACTTCAATTGTCTCCTGCCGAATTGGAATTTTCATCAGCTCCGCCGTAATCCCAACATTAGAGGCCGCTCCCATCTCCCACAATGCACCGAAAATACCCCCTTCTGTCACATCATGCATTGCACTGGCACCAACCTTAGCAGCAATAGAGGCTTCTGGCACAACAGACAAATACTGATAAAAAGAAACTGCTGTATCTACCAGTTCCGCCGGAAGGGTTTCTAACAGTTTTTCCTTCTTTTCGGCGGCAATAATGGCAGTTCCTTCCAACCCTGCCCATTTTGTCATAACCAGCTCATCCCCCGGCCGCAATCCAGAAGTCGAAATAAAAGCATCTTTTTTCGCTTTTCCAATTCCTGTCACCGTAATTACCGGACGGGTAACCGCATCAGAAATCTCCGTATGTCCACCCATAATCTCAATATTTAACTCTTTACAGGCAAGCTCCATCTCCTGCACCAGTTCCCGCAGCTTTTTTTCCCGTGTCCGTGGCGGTAATAAAATACTGCTCATCAGTCCAATCGGCTCTGCACCGGAAGATGCCAGATCATTCGCTGTAATGTGCACCGCAAGTTTTCCGGCGCCCTTACTCACTGCAGTAATAGGATCTACAGAAAATATAAAAACCTCTCCCTCCCCTGCTTCCACTACACTGCAGTCCTCTCCAACGCCAGGTGGTAAAAGCACCTCCTGGCGGCGATGGTGAATCTGCTTAAAAACAGCTCTTTTTAAGACATTCTCTGGTACTTTGCCAATCTCCATTCCTATCCCCGTCTTTCTCTATTTTGAAACTCTCCTCAAAATATCTTTCAAACTTTTTCCTTTCCTATTGTGTATCATCCTCTGATGGTTCTGTTGCAGCCGGCGGCTCCGTTACAACTGGCTTCGCCGTTGGTTTTGGCGTCTTAACCGGCGGTTTTTTTGTTGCCTTTGGTTTTGGCTTTGACGTTGCCTTCGGTTTACTTGAATTCTTCGGCTTTTCCGTTTCTTCTGGCTTTTCAGACGGTGTTGGCGCAGGTGTTGCCTGCTGTTTTCCGACCGTAATATATTCCGGCTCTGCATTGTATACACTGGAATTTATCTGTATGCGCTCTGTTTCCTTGCCATCTACTGTCACAATTTTCCAAAGCCGCGCCTTATAGCCGACATGAGCAGACTGTGTTACTGCCCGATAGGAAGCTGGCTTAGATGGGTCTTCCGTAATCTTTGCGGCACCCGGCTGGATTGTTTCAATTGTTTCTGACTCAAAAGAAATCTTACGATTTTCTGGCCTTGTCTCCTGTCCATAAATTTTAAAAGATAATACACCGCCATCTGCCGAAGCAGCAATATAAATTGGCGCATCGGTATTATTTTTAAATTTTAAATCTTTATAATCACCAGAAATTGCAGCATCTCTGGAAACATCTACATAGGCAACTACCATAGAATGAGGGGAACGCTCCACAATCTCAAGTTCTGCGTTAATTACCGCATTGTATAAGGTTGTGGACACCTGGCAGACACCACCGCCTACTCCATCCACTACTTTTCCACTGGAATATTCCGGCGCCATCTGATAACCGTTTTCTATGGTACGGTCTTTAATTACCTTAACAGTAGAAAAAGTCTTTCCTGGATAAACAATCGTTCCATTAATATAGTTTGCTGCTGTTTTAACATTATTAGCCCGTGCTGCTGTTGAAGAGGCAAAAGACGTAGAATAACTTCCCAGAACATTTTTACATTTTGATACCTGCTCCTTTGTATACTTTGGCTCTGTCACCTCGACAACTGCCGCAACTTCTATCGAATCCCCACTGATATTTTCCATCAGGGCGTCCTTAATCGCTGCTACCGTATCTTCTACCTGGAGTTCACGCCCATTGCGTGAATTCGTTGCCTTGAACTTTCCCTTGACTAGTTTTAGTTTTGAATTTTTCACCTTGACATCAAAACTTTTGCAGTTATCTTCAACATATGTATTTAACATAACATCATCAACTGCATATTCCACCTCAAAATTCTTTTCACCGGCATCAATTTCACTCATAAGCTGAAGCCTGGAAAAAAAATTGCCTGACTTTCCAAGCTCATATGCCTTTTGCACACTGTCACCGGCATCACAGGAAAAACCAAGTTCAGAAGCGCTTGCTGTCACTTCCTCCTCATCAATCGCAATCTTTACCTGACGGTTTTCCAACTGCGAAATGTATTCTTCTACTTTCTGTTCTGCCTCTTCCTCTGTCAGTCCGCCAACTTCTACCTCTCCAATTTTAACACCTTCCAGGATTTCATCGCTGTCGCTTAACCCGCCTTTTGCAATAAAGGTAACAACTCCTGCAACTGCGAGAATACAGATGCAGCCAACGATAAATAATGCCATTAGTTTCTTATTTTTTCTCGTCATACTCACACCATTCCTATTCCATTAAATATTAGTTTTAAAAATTGCACCACATTCGGTGCAATTCTTTACTAATGATAAAGTATACCACACCCTACCTGACACGGTTTTCCTGTTAACAGCCCCTACATTCCCTATTGTAGCACACCAGAATATGTACGCAAGTCAAATATTGTCACTTTATTTGACATTTTTTCGTATATTTTGTATAGTAACAAATGAAAGGCAGGTTCTGCAGCAGTTAGTCAGATTAATACAAAGCACCAAGTACCATTGGTACTACCATGGCAATAACCACTAAAATGCAAATGATTGCTGCTATTTTTTTCTGTGTATTACGGTTAAAGAAATTCATAATGTACCTCCATTACTTGATATTATTGTGAAAGGATCATAAACTATGCCCCTTTTTTTTCTATGCTTTATTGTATTCGTATTATGGCTGCGCGTCAAGATGAATCGAACGAATTCTGGAACTAATATAGACAGCGAAGCTTTCTGGGAACGGGAAGAAAAAGCAAACTTTGCCCGCAGCAAAGATATCAGCACACTTTCCTACCTTAACGTTTCCGAAACAGAACTCCCGTTCTCCAATTCCACAGAAGATGAACAGGAAGCCTATCTGGAAGGAGAAGTCAAAAAATTTTTAAATAAAAAAATGATAAATTTGTCTGCCTTTTCCAATACAGAGTTAAAGGAACAATATGGCATTGCCAATCTGGATACACTTTCTGAATATGACCAAAATTTTCTTTTGTTCATTCGAAACCTCAGTACCTGGGGTTGTTATTTGTATGAAAAAAATGATTTTACACGCGCAAAACAAATTATGGAATATTCCATTTCCATTGAGAGTGATATTTCCAAAGTTTATACAACATTGGGGCATATCTATGCCGCAGAAGGCAACCTCCAGAAAATAAATGACCTGATTACAACTGTAGAAAACTCTGATGCAGCCTTAAAATCTTCTATTGTCAAACAGCTCCAGCTTTGTAAACTAGAGTAAGGACCTGTAGAAAAATAATTTTCAAACGCAGCTTGGACACTTTTTCTGTAGAAAACATTCGCTGCACTTTGGATTCCTTGCCGTACAGATGGAACGCCCTAAAGTGATAATGTGGATATTATACAAAATCCAATGATCTTCTGGCAGAACTTTCATCAATTCGAACTCAATCTTTTCCGGATCGTCTTCTGCAGTAAACCCAAGTTTTTTAGAAATTCTTTTTACATGAGTATCCACTACAATACTGGCATCATTGAAAATATTTCCACGGATTACATTTGCTGTCTTTCTTCCAACACCAGCCAGTGAAGTAAGGGACTCCAGTTCACGAGGAACTTCTCCGCCAAACTCTTCGATTAACTTCCTGCAGCAGGCAATAATATTTTTCGCTTTATTATGATAAAATCCTGTCGACTTAATATCCTTTTCCAACTCTTCCAAATCCGCACTGGCAAAAGCTTCCAGTGTCGGATATTTTACAAATAAATCTTTTGTTACAATATTTACCCTTGCATCAGTACATTGTGCACTTAACATTGTCGCAATCAAAAGCTGCCAAGGTGTCTCATGATTCAAATAACATCGGTAATCCGTCCCATATTCTTTATCTAAAAGCGCAAGAATCTCTGCTACCCGTTCTCGTTCTTTCGCTGTCATTCGTTTTGCCATCTATACTTTCCTCTTCTTTTTCTATCTTATAATATGCCGCCTGATAATCTAAAGGATTGCGCCTCTTATAATCAAACAGGACAATGATATCTTTTTTTAAAAGCACTCCACTTTCCATATAAGACAAAATATCATAAGAAAACCATTCTATGTGTGTCATACGCAACATCTGCTTCCATGCATATCCCTGATAAGAACGCAAATATTTTCTCTCTGTTTCCTCTCTCTGATAAAACTCTCGCAGCCAGGCTCTCTGTTTTGTATCCCATTCACGTTTTTTTAGAAACGTTGGCTCCTTTTTCAGATTTTCCCTTGCGTACAGATCAAAAATAAAAAGTTCTTTTAAAAGCTTTCTGTTTTCTTCCTCCCCTATAAACTCTCTATCAGAAATAACACTTTCTCCTGTTAAAGAATTTTGTATTCTATTTCTATCATCTCCCGAAAATGGTTCTGTTACACCAAAAAAACGTACTATATTTTCCTCTATAAATTCATAAAGAATTTCATAATTTTGCATTCGTGACTGCTGTCGTTCGATATATCCTTTCCTCTTAAAATGCTTCCCAAGCATATTATAAAATAAAAATGCGTCTCCCATCCGTTCCACCAGGTATGAAATAACAGCCTGAAACTGCATACTGTTATAATATCTCTCCACCATTTCTTCTACAAGCTTTAATTCACGAAGCTCTTCATAGGAAATCCAATGATTATAAAGCACTTCATAGGGTGGTTCTGACTGATAAACAATTCCAAATTCCTCTGCTCTTCTGTGCAAAGGCGATCCTTTTAACACCTTTAAAAAGCCAACCTGCAGCTGATCTGGTTTCATGGCATAAACATCATTAAAGGATTTGTGAAAAGATTTCATATCTTCATATGGAAGCCCGGCAATCAAATCCAAATGCTGATGAATATTTCTTCCCTCCCGAATCTTTGCCACATTTTTTTGAAGCTTCTCTAAATCTGTCCTGCGATTGATTGCCTTTAATGTACAAAGATTCGTTGTCTGGACACCAATCTCAAACTGAGCAAGTCCCGGACGAAATTGCCTGACAAAAGAAATTTCCTCCTCCGTCAAAATATCTGCCGAAAGCTCAAAATGAAAATTGGTCACCTGATTGTCATGCTCCTTGATATATTTCCAGATTTCCATGGTGTGCGCTGTATTACAATTAAAGGTTCTGTCTACAAATTTCACCTGTGGTACTTTATTGTCCAAAAAGAACTGTAATTCCCTCTTCACAAGCTCTATACTTCTAAACTTCACCTGCTTTTCCACAGAGGAAAGGCAATAACTGCAGCCATAGGGGCAACCTCGGCTTGTCTCGTAATAAACAATTCGGTTTTCCAGCTCTTGCATATCCTGATAGGGGAAAATAACCTCATCCATTGTGCCGCTGTCTCGCAATCCTGTTTTTATAATCTGTTCTCCCTTTCGCAGAACCAGTCCCTTAATCTTTTCATAGTCGCCTGCCCTGCCCTTTTTTTGAAAACAGCTAAATATTTCATAAAAACTCTTTTCTCCTTCTCCCTCCATCACACCGTCTGTCCATCTGTTTTCCCGAAGCACCTCTTCTCCATCATAACTTACTTCCGGGCCTCCATACCAGATCATACACTCTGGCAAAATTTTGCGTAACTCATGCGCAATCTTCTTTACCAGCCCAATATTCCAGATATAACAGGAAAAGCCAAGTAAATCCGGCTTTTCCTCGTAGATATTTCCAATAATATCTTCCATGTTCTGGTTAATCGTATATTCCCGAATCCTTAACTCCTCTTGTGTAACCCCTTTATCCCTGCAGTAAGCATATATACTGTAAATCCCCAGATTGGAATGGATATATTTGGCATTGATTGCAACCAATAATGCCTTCATGTCATTTCCTCCTGCCTTTATGCCTCATACCATAGTGTATTCTTTTCTAATATTTCTGGTGCTTCCTTAAAAAAAGCACATTCTTTTTCCAAATCACATCCCTTCTCTAACACATGACGGCATGCCATTCTCTCTTTCCGATACTCCCTTGCCACACCGCCCGTCTCCACCGGCTCATACGAAACAGGCATGAGGCACTGATAGCGATCTTTGGGACAATATCCCTCCACAAGCCATAACTTCAACATTATATTCTCTCCTCATATTTCCGACATAACCATTCGTATACAGCATCCAGGCCTTCCTCTGAATACGGAAACTGCTCACTTTCCTTCTGTTCCTCTGGTGTCATTTCAAAACAAAATGGCTCTGGCCAAACCGTCGCTTTTAAAACCTTCTCTTCCCCCTCCAGAGATTGCTCTACCTGATAACGCATCCCGCCAAAACTCGCTTTCAAAACTGCCTTTTTATTGTAAAATGATTTAATATCATATAATGAATTCCTGTTGTTCACTGAATCCTCCCTTTTTCCTTTTGTCAAAAACATAAACTCGTCATATTTTATCATACATATCGAGCAAATTCAATCATTTTTACCCTTGACATTGTTCGCAGAATACTGTATACTTTTCGCTTGTAGGAGTAACGAAAACTTTTTATAGGGGTGTAGTTCATCGGTAGAATAAGAGTCTCCAAAACTCCAGAGGAGGGTTCAACTCCTTCCACCCCTGTTATTTAGGAAGCCCTCGGAAGCCTTGTAAAATGGGTGTTCGAGGGATTTTTTGTTGTCTTTTTTCCTTCTGTCAAATTTTCTCTTTTGACATTTATTGGATCAAAATGGAAGGTTTGGGGACTGTTTCTTTACTGCTTTTCATCCATGAATCAAATGTCATAACTAACAAAACAGGCATTCTACATATACGCCGATTTCAGCACTTCCAAAGAAAAGAATTTGCAGGCAAAAAAAGGAGGATTTTCCGATGAAACCAATATACCCTATTCTAGGCAGACAGAAATGTCTGCCGTTTTATTTAACAGGCATAGGAATTGCTGAACCAGAATATCATGTTATCCGAGAAACAGGGCTAATTTCCCATCAGCTTTTGTACAAAAAGAATGGGCGGGGAGGTTTAATTGTGGATGGCGTCAGTTATCCACAGGAAGAGGGAAGCCTGTTCTACCTGGCACCAGGAACGGCACATGAATACTATCCTATTTCGGAGAATGAATGGACAACTTGCTGGCTGGTATTTCGTGGAGACTATTTAACAGAATTAATGAAGACTATTGGATTTGACAGGTTTGCATATGGCCGTGAAATCATAAATGAAGAAATTGAAAAGATATTTTATCAGATGTTATCCGCTGTTAACGACCCATTGGATGGTGACGAACGTTGTTCCCTCCTGGTATATGAATACATCATAGCAGTCAGGCGTACCCTTTTGTCCAAAGATAAAAACAGGAAACAGGGACAGGGAAGCATATTGAAAAAGGCGCTTGTTTATATGAACGAAAACTACTCTTCTGATATTACATTAGACGAGCTGGCAAAGCTTGGAGGTGTGGCAAAACAACATTTTTGCCGTGTATTTAAAGAAAAGATGCAAATGCGCCCAATGGAATACCTGGCCAGAAAACGAGTATCTGCCGCCAGAAGCCTGTTGATTTCCACATCTTTGTCCATATCAGAAATCGGGAACTTAGTCGGATATCATAATCTAACCTATTTTGGAATAGTCTTTAAAAAATATGAAGGAATTTCTCCATGCGACTGCCGCAGACATCGGGGCACAGAGCAGATGTGGTAAGAAACCCATAGGATTTTGTCTATCATCCGTATTCATATAGTAATGTTCATATATTTAGAATATGCAAAATATTTTAGATTGTGCCGCTAAGAGATACCCTATATAATTGGGAACAGATGCACATGAACTTGCAAAAAGGAGGAGCGGATGATACGAACAATGTTGAAAAAAACAGGTGTGTGCCTGCTAAGCCTGTCACTGATGCTTACAAACAACATCAGCTTACAGAGAACACAGGCTGCAACAAAGAAGGGGGCTGCTTTGGAAACGAAAACTGGAGAAATCCTGTTAGATGGAAATGACATTAAAGCAGACAATGTGAATGGACTGACCTATAAAGGCTTCGGCCTGCTCAGTGGAAATTCGACAAGCGACCTGCTGATGGACTATAAAGCAGAAAATCCTGAAAGCTATGTAAAACTAATGCAATATTTATTTGGTGGAAAATATCCCATTTTTACTCATATTAAATTGGAAATGGGAAACGACAGAAACAATTCTACCGGATCTGAGAGTGCGACCATGCGCACCAAGGGCGAGAAACCAAATGTCAGGCGAAATCCTGGCTGGCAGCTGGCAGCCGATGCCAAGAAAATCAACCCGAATATCAAAACCAGTATTCTCAGTTGGAAAAAACCAAGTTGGGTAAAAACAGATGAAGATAAGTATATTGGGTACAAAGAAAGTATTTTGGCAGCTTACAAAGAGTTTGGCTTTATGGTAGATTATATTAATCCAAATACAAATGAATCCTGGGGCGGCAATTCTGATGTGGAGTACACAAAGCTTTTTGCCAAATGGATTGCTGCAGAAAGTACTAAAACAATTGCTGACAAGGAAGCGCTGGCTTTATTCAAAAAAATCAAGCTGGTTGTTTCGGATGAGGCAAATGTTGTCAGCGATCAAGTAGCAAAAACCATGAAGTCCGATAAGGAATTTTTCGATGCAGCAGATGTTGTGGGCTACCATTACAAAACGGCAGACGATAGCAACGGCGGAATGAAATGGCTGGCAGAACAGATGGATAAAGAAGTGGGGAACAGCGAGGAACAGGCTACCTTTTCTAACTCTGCATTTCGCCCTTCTAATAATGATGCAGACCCAACGGTGGCAGGTACAGGGCTCGGCGGCTCAGGAAGCGCCCTGGAAATGGGCAATACCGTTATCAAAAGCTTTGTTGAATCACGAAGAGGCCATGTGATTTACCAGCCGGTTATCGGTTCATTCTATGAGGGCGGACAATATTCCTTTAAAGAATTAGTGAGTGCAAGAGATCCCTGGTCAGGCTGGATTCACTATGACGCCAGCCTGCTTATTTTAGCACATATCAGTAAATTTGCCGTAACAGGCTGGGAAAATGAAGAGAACTCAGCAGGAATCTGGCGTGGAGTTGCTAAGGCAAGTAAAACTTCTGCCATACAGACCTCTTCCAGCAATGCGGTAAACGGGAGGAACGGCGGGGAAAATTACATGACATTGGCAGCGCCAGCGAAAAATAACTTCTCAACTGTGATTGTTAATGACAGTGAATATCCAATGACATATACATTGCAGACAAAGGCGCTTTCAATGAAAATTATATGAAGTGCCTGGGTGATCTCGAAAAAAACAGTACTGGTAAATACACATTTTCCATTGCCCCATATTCCACTGTAACAGTGACATCCCTAGATGTTTCCGAAAGTGAGGAACATACACAAGGACTGCCAGTTGAGGGGGGGAGAGAACAGTACTTGACACAGATGCCACCGGCAGCCGCCAAAATACCGCAGACGGATATTTATATGCGGATAACTTTGAATATGAGGGAAAAACAGTTCCAGTATTAGATGGGAAAGGCGGATTTACAGGGGAAACAGAAAATTATATTGCTTCCTGCGGCGGCGATAAAGGAGCAATGGTGCGTTATACGCATACAATGAATGGTGCATTTGAAGTTTACAAAAGCGGCACAGGCAACCATGTACTGCGCCAGCAATCAGATGCAACATCCGTCGGTGTGGGGGATGCATGGAACAAAGGAGATCCTGTAACATTGATTGGAGATTTCCGCTGGACCAATTATACGGCATCGGTTGATGTATTGTCTGAACGTTCTGCCGAAAACCAATATGCACAAATTGGCATTCGCCAGACAGGTTCTAACCATCGAATCACAAATTGCTGTGGATATTCCCTAAAGGTAAGCGAAAAAGGAGAATGGCAGCTATACCGTTCCAATGATAACCGTACCATTGCCAAAACAGTAGAAGTTGCTGCCGGAAACCTTGATACAGAAGAAAAGCTTTCAGAGGCAGGAAAACCAGGAAATTGGTTTCAGCTTAAGCTGCGCAGTGAAGGTAATGTCATCAAGGCATTTATTAATAATGTGTTAGTGGCAACATATGAAGACGAAAACCCAATTACATCAGGACGTGTAGCACTCGGCTGTAGCAGTTCTTATACACGGTTTGATAATCTGGCAGTCACAAAAATAAAGGGATTTGCACCATATTACACAGAGTATTTAGATAATATGGAAACTTATGATTTATCAGAACAGAAAAATACAAAACTGGAGTATAATGATAAATGGGCGATTACCTGTGCAGATCAGGGAATGTTCGTATATCAGCGCAGTATGTCCTATAGCAAAGAGGCTGGTGCAGCGCTGACCTATACCTTCCATGGAACTGGCCTGGAAATACTGGGGAAAATCAGGCTGTCAGCAATAAAGGGAAAGACAATGAGATTAGCAACAAGGTAAATGTTACCGTAGGTGGTGAAACGTTAAAGACAAATGATACCATCTGGGATGCAGACAACATGTGTACAGCATACCGCGTGGATGGCTTGCCATTTGGTGAGCATACTGTAACAATTGAAGTGTCACAGGGTTCTCTGGCAATAGATGCTGTAGCGGTACTGGGAGAAGCATATCAGGGTGAAGAAGTACATCTTCCACCTAAGACAGGAACAGAAAATAATTTACCAGAAGAAGAATTACCAAAAGATTTAAATAAAGATGTTATACCAACATTGAATCCACCGGCTTCGCCTGGCCAACAGGCTACGCCGCTCAAGAAGGGGACAATCTGCAAATCAGGTAATGCATTCTATGTTGTAACAAATGTTTCAAATAAAACACTTGCATATCAGAAACCAGCTAAGTCTTCTGTCAAGAATGCCGTTATACCAGCTACTGTCAAAATAAAAATGGAAAACAAAAGTGTAACCTTTAAGGTAACAGCAATTTCAGCAAAAGCATTTGCAAAATGCGTGCATACAGCATTAAAAACGCTGCTGTTACTGGTAACGGAGTGAACAATAACCAAAGTAAATGCTGTTGCCCTGATTCTTCAAAGCTGGCTCTTGACATCACTTGCAAAATATTGTATACTTTTAAAGTCGCTTGCAGAAAGTGATAAATACCTTTTATAGGGGTGTAGTTCATCGGTAGAATAAGAGTCTCCAAAACTCCAGAGGAGGGTTCAACTCCTTCCACCCCTGTTATTGGGAAATCTCCCAGAAGTCTTGTAAAATGGGCGTTCCGGGGGATTTTTTGTTGTCTTTTCGCTTGTTGCGTATTTTTCCTTTTTGGTAATTAATAGTCGGATTTGGCATGTTTTGGTAAGTAAAGTGGGTTCAAAGTGATGGGAAAGTGGGTTCAAGAAAAAAAGTGGGTTCAAACAATTTCTGCTTAATGAAAAACAGGTTGTTTTCTAGCTAGAATTTGCATATAATGTAATTGAAAGCGAGGTGCATATCAGATGACAATAGATACAAACACGATGATTTCAATTACAGAAGCAAATCAAAATTTTTCAAAAGTGGCTAAAGTAGTTGATGAACATGGAACGGCAGTTATTCTAAAAAATAACACACCTAGATATTTGGTCATAGATTTCAGTAAAGCAGAAAATTTTACCCATGAGGAAAAAGAAAAAGTTGCCAATAGCGAAGATGTTTTTGCAATATCTGAAAAGTTGATAAAACAAAATATAGAAGCATATGAGGTTCTTGCAAAATGATTATTTTGAGTAAAGAGCAGATATTAAAGCTTCATGCAAATTTGATAAAAGCTACCAGAGGAAATGTCGGTATTCGTGATGAAGGAATGTTGGACTTGGCACTAAATAATCCTTTTCAATCATTTGGTGGAAAGGAACTTTATCCCGACATTCAGGCAAAAGCGGCTCGACTTTGCTTTGGATTGGTAAAAAATCATGCAATGCTGGATGGAAACAAAAGACTTGGTGCACATGTAATGTTGGTTTTTATGGAATTAAACGGATATGAATTGTCCTATAGTCAAAAAGAGTTAAGTGATGTAATTCTTGCACTGGCATCTGGTGATATTGATGAACGGGAAATCCTACAATGGATTATTGAACATCAAAAATAAGTTTGGCATATAAAAGCGAAACACAGCCGCTGCACAAATGTTGTTTCCAATTATACTATCATATTTTGACAGTGAGGAAAAGTTCTAAGAAAGGCGGGTGCTCTATGGCTCAATCTACTTTTAATATTTGTATGGACGAAAATCTCAAACACCAATTTGATTCTCTATGCACGGAATTTGGCATGAATGCCACAACTGTATTCAATATGTTTGCACGTACAGTTGTTCGTGAACGGAAAATTCCTTTTGAAATACAGGCTTCTTCACAAGAAACTACTAGAGAATCTGGAATAAATGCTTTCTTGGCACTACGGGAAGAGGCACGGCAAAACGGAATACAAGATCTTTCCTTGGAAGAAATCAATGAGGAAATCCGTCAAACACGTTATGGGGAGGGTGAATGATGACTTATTATGCAGTCATTGACACAAATGTTTTGATATCTGCATTATTGTCAAGCCATGATGCTGCTACAGTTCAGGTTGTCAATCGGTTATATGATGGAGATTTTATTCCCCTGTTCAATGATGATATTTTGAAAGAATACAATAAAGTGCTTCGAAGAAAAAAATTTCATTTCTCCGAAGAAGCAGTCTGTACACTGATTAATGCTATTATGGACTGTGGCGAGTATATTATCTCAACACCTACGGGTGTGTAGAATAAACTGTGTATTTATCACAGAAAATTCGACACACCACTTT
>CANSYK010000090.1 GCA_947651225.1 uncultured bacterium
TAACAATATTTGGAAAAAAAGTAAACTGTAAAAACTAACCGGATGGAGTACTAGATTGCTTTATGACTATGCTAATAATGAGAAATACTTAGCTTAAACAATGCTTGGAAAATGTTTCTAAGGATGAGAGCAGATGCAAGCCTGGTTTTTCTCAGAATAAATGTTCCCATTTCACTGATACAACAGAAAATAAATAACTCATAGTTTGGAAAGTGTGATTTGCCATATCATTATTCAAGATAAGAATACGAGGGATATTGATATGGCAAATCACACTTATAAAATAATATTAAATGAAGGAGACCATGAACCCTTTATTTGATTGACTTTAAAAGATTTTAACTTGCTATTTGTTCCATAATATACTTTTCTGGAATACTTTATTACAGAATCCACACTTTTTGCATCAACTCTTTTTCTTTCCCCCTCTCTGTGTCATTATTGGTTATGAAGTGTGTGATTTTAATCACAACTTATGATCATTTTTCAGTAAACGATCTACATATAATGATTTCGGTTATAAAACATGCAATCGCGAAATATTGAGGAGGATGTAAGCCACAGTAAATCACAACCATGATAGTAAAACTTTTCCACCTGTGCAGTTGCAATTCATGAAAAATTTTCTGCTACAATGAAATATATTGCACCTACTCATAAATCTCAGTGAAAACTTTTGACTGTCCAGATAACTATAATTTTCAATTTCCATTACATTACAGTAAAGTCATAAATAAATTGAATGTGTCCCAGATACCCAAGACACATCCAACTTACTTGAAAATCTTTTTCCTGTTACTTCGTTTTCAATGCCATTTTAGCAGACCACTTTCCATATGCCTTTTTACCTGCATTTTTTACATATGGTCTAATTTGCACATAATATTTCTTTTTTCGCGATAATTTACTAATTGTTTTACTGTTAACTGACTGCCCATTTACATTTTTTACTACAACACCAGTTTTAAAACTCTTATCTGTAGAATACCGAATCTGATAACCAGTGGCATCACTGACTGTCGACCATGATAGGTATAACTTTCCTTTTCCTGTAGAGCAGTAACTATATAAATATCCCTGCTCCAATAGCCTTTTATCAGAATAGTCTCCCTTATATGAATACCCACATTTTTCACAGGTATAAACCCTATACCCTTTGCTAAAATAAGTTGCATCTACATAATAACTGCCATAATTATGTTCACAGGTAGCCTGAACTCCTGCTGTCGTAGTTGGTGTCACTTTTAAAACATAACGTTCCGTTGATGCTGCTTGGCTCCAGCTAGGACTACTTATTCTAACATAGTATGTACCAGATGATAAGGTTCGCGAAATAGCATGAAATGTTTTATTTCCATGAATCGACTTTGATTCTAATTCTTCATATGTTTCATTATATAAATACAATTTCCAATACTCTCCAGTATTATTTAAACTTGGTGTGCTAACTCCTATCGAATAAAGCCCTGTCTTTGGAATAGTAAACTTATAAAAATCTTTTTCATAATCATAACCAGCCCATGTTGTTCCATAATATTCTGTTTCTAAATCAATATTTGTCGCATTTACAAAATCCTCATTTAATTCTCTTTCCCATACAAGCGAAGGAGTATAAGCTGCTTTAACAGTATAAATATCAACGGACGCACCATTCCAGCTAGTACTTTGAACCTTAATATAATAAATCCCGCTATCTACACCTGTTTCTGTAAGATTCGTACTTGTTTTATTACCAAAAATAGTTTTACTACACAATTCTTTATATTCAGAATTATATAAATATACATTCCAATATCCATCGGAATCACCTTGCAATGGATTTGTAAAATTTACTGTTATATACCCAGATTCCTTTACCTGAAATTTGTAATAATCTTTCTCATAACCGTACCCACTCCTGATTGAACCACTATATTCTGCATTTACTTCAATATTTGTTGCTGTTGTAAATTCCTCATTGAACTCTTTCTCCCACATATCCGATGCTGCAAATTCAGCTTCCAATGTATACATATCTGTTGCCGCCCACTGCCAATTAGCACTATTAACTTTAATATAATATGTTCCCATCGGAATACCTGTAGTTAAACTTTCTGTGCTTGTCTTATTTCCATAAATACGTGTCCAGCATAATTCCTTATACTCTGAATCATACAAATACACACTCCAATATTGATCAGAATTACTTTGCAGTGGATTAAAAAACTTAATTTTTACACTGCCTGGTTCATAAACTGTAAACTTATAATAATTCTGCTGATAATTATACCCTTTTTCCAAAAAATCTCCTACTGGCTGATTCACCTGAATAGTTATTGCATCCGAAAAGTCCTCTGCATGACTGACTTTTTTATTTGCGCCAATTACCGTTAATAACATTAATACTGCAAATACTACTGTACTAATTTTTCTATTTAACCTCATTGTCATACCTCCATTTATTAGGTTTCTTTCATAAAAACAATTTTCCAACCTATAAAAAACATTATTTTTCAACTGCCAACAAGTATACATTTCCAATAATCTTTCTGCCTTCAGAATCTTATCAGCCTTTTCTCTGGCACATACGGCGAATGATTTCCTCTGCTTTTGCAGGTTCATCTAAAAAGACTGGATTATGCTTTCCTGTATTTGTATGTATTATAATCATAGGCATCATTCCTTTTGAATTAGATGAAATATCGCTAATCTCATCATACTTGATACCAAATGATTTCGAAAACATCCCATATGCCACATTTCCTTCCACATGATTTTCGAAAATTTTCAGATAACACCTTTTACTGCTTCGCACAATACCAGCAAGCATTGAACCAAGAAGCAAAAAGCAAAAACCCATCACATACAAAATTGTCCTCTGTCCACTACTAATTCCCCCAGAGTTCGATATATGCAGGGTGTTTTCTGACTGATACCCCCCCCAACCCAGTATATTCTTTTGCCGTAAAAGCCACTATCAAAACACCTGCTCCCAATGCATATATAATACACATCATTAATGAAAAAAATCTTTTCATCTTCTTTGGCATTCCCTTGATTTCATAAATAACTCTCTCCATAACTTTAGCCCTCCTTGTATATTCAATTTATCACCCCTGCTTTGCATAAAAATCTGCCAATCTCCCTATAAACTCTTCCCTTTCATCATCCTCATACCCTCTAAAAATAACTTCTTTAATATCTTTATGTTGAAAAAAGAACTGCCCTTCATCATTTCCCAGATTACCTTCCGGATAAATTACACCAATGTAATCATACTCCTCATCATTAGCAGTTTGTTTTACCCCAAAAATCATTAGTCTCTTTTCTCCACCTTCTAATAACACTACACTGCCAATTGGCAATAGCTCCTTGATTTCCATTTTAACTCCTCCTTGCTCATCTTTATTTATAATTTGCAAGTTTATGCTGTAACAAAACTTGCATTGCCACCAAACCACTTTGTAAATACTGTGTTTTTCAAATTGTCAATACCTGCAGTAAATTCTTCATGTCTGTCATTTAACCAATCAGAAACATTTTCCGTAAATCCTTTATCATTTTTGGCAATTGCATTCGCTCCTACATCTAATGCCATAGATACTGCTGCCGTTCCTAAAACAGCAACCCATCCACCAGAACCTACTACGGCCGCTATAGCCGCACCAATTAAAATATCCTTTCCAATTTCAAGTGCTGCTTCTGTAACAGTTTCCCGCCAAAAGCGTTCCTCTTTAACTGCTTTCCCCCATGCACTGCCTTTTGTTACATCACCGTCAGCTCCGTTATCGCCTCCAAATTCTTTTACATTTCCTATAACCTTATCTACGACAGTTAAAACACTACCAGCCCACTTTGTAAATACTTTTCCTTTAGCCGCTTTTGCTTTTGTACCAGTTAACTGTTTCCCGTCTTTAACAAGTGACTGTTTCACGGAATATCCTCCTACTTCACCCTTAAACGCAGACTTTATTTGTTTTACTGGATGTTTGACAAAATCTTTTAATGCCTTTGCAGCTTTACCAACATTCCAGTCACCAATAAGAATCTTTTTCCATTTAGTTCCTCCCATATGATCAAATTTCTTTGCAATTACATTTTTTCCCAGCTTCAACACATCAACAAGACCATCAACCCAATTATCATCATTCCAGATATCTGATAAGCTAAAGATAGTCGAACCTATAGCTCCCATCTTTAAACTTGCTTTGAAAAGCTTACCAAATAATTCACTTACCCATCCATATGCTTCATTCTCCACCTCATTTATTGTATCTTCATTAGGCTTGTTTCCCGAAATGTCCTGTTCTGCTGCATCATACAATCGTGCTATCGTGTCCAATCCATCTGCCATACTACCCAGACCTTCCATTATATTTTGCAGACTATTACATGCTGTATTAAGAGCCGAATCAATTTTTCCACTTGCTGAGGAAGTCAGACATGACTGTAATTTTTTCCTGCTTGTCTGTATAGAATTATTAATCGTATTTAATTCATTCCTAATTTTTTTCTGATCTCCTGATTTTTCCCGTAACTTCTTAGTTTTTACTTCTATGTCCATCTTGCTACGCCTTCCATTCTGTTAAATTTGTCTGCCATATACTAAAATTTCAATATTACATGTTGTACAATTTATTTAAACTGAATATTCATTAACGGATCTTGTTGAAATAAAAATCGTTCAGTAAATCCTTTTCAATTATGTGCTAAATATCATTTTGCACTGATATAACCTGCCGGACGTTTCTGTGAAATAAAATCAGAATAACTAAGTTTCTTAACAATGCAATCTGAACCTGCATTATATACACCATTACCATCTGCATTACATTCTGTAAAGTATACATATTCTGGTGATCCATTACTATATGTAACATTCTCAATAAACATTACATGACCATATTTGCCAGAAGTCCTAACTGCTATAGATTTAGGTTTAATAGCAGCTGCGCCATATGTAACTGCAACTTGGGAATTAGAAGCATTATCTGATAACCAATTTTGAGCATGCCTCGCCGTCCCCAGCTTAATACCTGTCACCTCATAAAAACGCCCATAAGCATACCATGTACATTGTCCCTTATATCCTCCTTTATATGAGATATTGTCAGTGGTATAACATGTACTGTCTATCTCTGCAACTGTCTTTCCCACAAGAGAATCCCAATCTGTTGAATCTGATGATGATCCATCTGCCTGTGACACTTCACTTGAATTTGATGTCACCCCACCACCTACAGATGTATTTCCACTTGATGTAGTACCATTATTGCTAGTTCCTCCTGCTGTTTTTTTACTATTTGATTGCGTATTATTTCTGCTTTCCCCCGTTGACTTCTTTTCAACAGCCTCGGCTGGCTGTGACTCACCAACTGCTGCATTTTCTAATATTTTATTTTTCCACAAAGCATCTAACGAACCGCCAGAAGATTTCGGAATAACATTGCCCAGTTTTTCCATCAATACTGTAACAAGGTTTGCCAAAATTGCGCCTGATGAAAGCAATGCACCAAGCCCAAATACATACTTTAATATGTCAAGTATGATATCTTTCCACTGAACCGTTGACCCTGCCTCTCCAGCGCCTCCTGCCTCCCTCACCGCCTCCCCACTGGGTTTATTCCCAGAAATATCCTGTTCCGCTGCTTCATACAGTCCTGCAATGGTATCCAGCCCGTCTGCCATATTTCCTATTCGATCCGTTATATTCTGCAGACTTTTACACGCTACATCAAGCGACTTATCAATTTTTCCACTTGCCGAAGACGACAGGCATGACCGAAGTTTTCTCCTGCTTGTTTGTATAGAACTATTAATCCTGTTCAATTCATTTCTGATATTTTTCTGGTCACCTGCCTTTTCTCGTAATTTTCCGGTTTTTACATCAATATCCATTTATATCACACCTCCTATTCTAATTTAAATTCAAAGGCTTCATCTGCCAAAACAACTTTGTCCTGATTCGTCAGTTTGATACCAGTGCCATCAATTTTCTTTCCGTTAACAAAGGTTCCATTCGCAGAATTTAAATCAAATAAATAATATGCATCATTTTTCCAACGAACCAAAGCATGTTTCCGGCTAATTGCAGGATTATTTGTAATGGCAAAATCTGCTGCCTCTGAACTTTTTCCAATCGTATACTCTACCTTGTCAATTGTAATAAGCTGCCTTGTCCTTTCACGAAGTAATCGTGCTATGCTTTTCCGGTTGCGAAATGCTCCCCCACCTGCAAAACTGCCATCATTCGAACCAGCATAATTGCGTAAAATTACCGTTTCATTTCCACTCTGCAACAAAGGAACCGTTGCTTCTGAAGCCGCATCCTGTATTTGTCCCTGATAAGCCGCTTCATCTGTCTCATAACCATTAGGGCGTGCAAAATCCATTTCCTGTCTGGAAATATTGGCATCCTCTATACTGTAATCAGAATACGGCGCAAAGCCTGTCTCTGTTCTGGAGTTACTTTCATTGCCTGCACCGTCATTTGAATCAGGGACATGCCTCTGGTTAGAAACTTCTGTATTTCCCATTCCATAATCCAAAGAAGGTATATCCCCTGTTCCTAAATTGGCCGCTGCATTTACAGAACCTTTCTTTTTTGTCTGATACTGCCATACAAGCAAATAAACAAATCTGACAAAGAGCAGAAACCAAAGAACTCCCAGCACAATAATTGCAATTTTCACCTTAGAGGTTTTCTCTGTTAACTGTTTCCTTGCTGCATCCAACTTTTCTTGTGCTTCAACAATACTTTCCACATCAGAATGCTGTTCTGTTAATACTGGCTCTACCTCTCGCAGGACTGCAACTAATACGTCGGTTGTATCTGCTTTATAATCTTTAGAAACTGACAGTTTTTCACATTCTGCATACGTTTCCTGCAATTTCTGATATACTGCATTTCTTTCCCTGCTGTTATAAAAAACACCATAATTATCTAATATTTCCCTGATTTCCCCTATTGGTAAAGCATAGAATGCATCAGTATCTTTATTAATCAATGCTGCATTATTCATTCCAATCAGATAACCATCCTTTGTTACCAAAGCACCGCCTGAATTATTTGGTGTCACAACAGCAGAATGCTGTAAATATGCTCTGTTGCTTATCATTGCGGAAGTATCCTGTATCTCGCCACTATGTATCTCTACTTCATCCGCTGTATATTGCAGCTTTCCTCCATTTTGTGCTTCTGCCGGAAACCCCAATGCGTAAACGGTATCTCCTATGTTGACATCTCCCACTGAACCAAGCTGTAAGGCTTGCTTTTCCTGCAAAACATTGCCAATATCCAATACACAGAAATCATATTTTTTACTGCTTGCAAGTACCGAAGCTTCTGCTGCCACATCCCCCTTAACTACCAGCCGGACAGATGTGTTAATGTTATAATTATCTGATAAAATTTTCTTCTTTTTGCAAAATCTCCTTTTTTCCTTTTCAGAAATTACAACACTGTGGTTTGCCGTTACAACATATACACCATCTGAATCATTGCTAATCAGGCATCCACTTGCATTTTTAACAGGATAAAATTTCCCATTAGAAAGAGTAATTCCCGCCTGTACCTCTATGATGCTGTTTTTAATCTCCTCTACTGGATCTTTCTCTGCAGCTTTAATACTTTTAACAGATAAAATGCTTCCTCCAATCAATAAAAGTAAATATAGAACTCTCTTCATTCTGTTTCCTATCACATCATCATTCCTCCTCTTGTTAGAACATATTTAATATTTCTTTAGTTCATATCAGGCAAAAAGCATTTTTCAAACATCCCTCACAATATCCATACATCTGTTTTCCAATCTTTTGAACTGCACATGTATAAATATTTCTTTAATCTAAACGCTCCAAATTGTGGTGAATTCATCCCATATGCCAACTGCTTGCTGCACCATTTTACACACATATTTAATCTCCATTCGAATTAGATCGTGTTTGAAAATTCATTCCCACAATTTGTAGCGCACATAACACAATTCTTAAAATCTTATATCTTTATTTAAACAATTACATCTGAGGACAAGGAACCTGCTGTTGAAGTATTTGCTGACTCTGCTGACTCATATGCTCTTGCCATTTCCTGTAAATCCTCCACATGCTCATTTACCATATTAAGGATTCGATTAATATCATCCTGCAGTCCATTAAACTGTGCTACATATTTTGTTGCCGCATCACCACTCCATACCTGTCCCGTCAATGACTTTACCGTGTCAGTCATGGAGTTTGTCATATTGCGAATCGTATTTCCGGTAGATTGGAATGACGAAGCGGTTGATGTTAATTTGGAAGTATCGACTTTTAATGTTCCATTCATATCCTATTCCTCACTTTCTTTATTAATATTTACGTGCTGACGCAATGCTCTGGTTTGCTTTTTCTGTCTCGTCATACTGTTTTGCAATTTCTTCTAATGAAGTAACATACTTTTCAATTGCATTATAAAAATTGTTCATCTGTGTGATATCTTTGGTAAATGCTCCATGAAATGCATCATTTGCATCACCCTCCCACATGCTGTTCAAGGAGCCCTCCTGCGTGGTAAGGCTCTCTACCTGCTGCTTAAACTGTGCATTTGACTGTCTGAGTTCAGAAGCCTTTGACCTCAATGTCGCTGTGTTTACAGTAATACTATTTGCCATAAATCGTTTCCTCCTTTTTTTATCTATTTAAATGTTACTTTAGCATCACTATCCCTTTTCAGTATTCCAGGCACAGAACACTAAACTGTGTATAAAAATTGCTTTTTGCAATCTATCTACCTCCATAACATCTAAATGCATCTTATAAATAGTTATTAAATCATGAAAACTTAACTGAAAATATGTGTCAAAGCATTGCCTAAATTACCGGAAAGCGCCTCCACCACCCCCGCCGCCAAAACTTCTTTGTTTCGCTAAATCCAATGCCCTCTTATCTGCATCATATGTATTTTTGGCCACCGTCCCTGCAGTATCCGCAATCTGCCTTAAAAAATTCGCCATTGCCTGAAGGTCTTCCGACTTTTCCAACATTTTATTCAAATATGCTGTTGCACTGTCACTTTTCCAGTATTTGGACAGGCTGTTCCTGCTGTCAAGCAGCTTCTTTTTCTGCCTTTCTATCTTATTTGCAAGATCTTTTAACTGATTCACCTCACGTTTGGCATTTGTATAATCCATCTTGATGGAATACTGTGTTTTTGCCATTTTGTCACCTCCTACTCAATCACATCCACAGGCAACGCTGTTGCTATTTCTGATGCTGCGCTTTCCCCCTCAACATACAGTCCTGCCATATCTAGTAAATCTTTTGGATGCTCTTTTAATCTGTTAATTACTTTTTCCATATCCGGCTTAATATCCTTAAAGTATTTCTGATACTTTTCACTAGAATCTCCTGTCCAATATCCCCTTGTGGCATTTATCCTGGATTCTATCGCTCCAAAAGCTCTCTCGATTTCTCCGATTTTATTAGTAATATCTGCCGATTTTCTTTTCAGTATCTCCGGATCTACCCGTAAAGTAATTCCATCTGCCATTTTTTCACCTCATTCCTCCAACTACATCTGATACCTGCGTTTCACATCTCTCATATTTATCTTTCGCTGTATTCCCATACCAGTGAACCTTATCCAGATTTGCAGCCATAGTCGTCAATGCTTCCAAATCATCGTTCATTGCTTTATTAAATGACTCACTTGCCGGTCCTTTCCACATACTGCTAAGTTCTCCTGCATAAGATGTAAGTTCATTAAGCAAACTCCTAATCTGCTTTACATAACCCTCTATCGAATCTGCATCAGACCTCAATCTTCCTGTACTAACCTTAAAATCTGCCACGCTTTCCTCCTCCTTTCCAAAAATGTCAAAATACAACACAATTTTGCTAAATGGTAACTTTTATATACAGCTTCTCTACACCAGCATTAACCTGGAACCATCCCGAACACCGGAAGCATATAGGGTTCTGTGCTTTTCAAGCGCCCTGTCACTGTTCATGTGGTATAGAAGAAACTCATCCAGCTCTTCTTTCTTACCACTTTGCATTTTCTTTGATATCATTTCAAATATTTCTAAAATGACTTTTTCAACCTCCGTATTTTCATCCAACATAAAATCATACGTTTCATCAACTGCAGGAATATAAATATCTACCAGAATCATACTTTGCATCCCCTTCATTCTTTCATAAAATATAGAGTTGAACAAAACTACTATATATCCTCAACAACACTGGCAACACAATGAAAATCACTACTTTTTCAACTTATTTTCTGGCAAGCGGCACAACCACTTTCTGTGTCTTGTACTGTTCTGTCACATTGGAAAGAGTTCCTGTTCCTGCCTTATCCATCACTGCCTGTTCTTTATATGGCATATATTCAAAAGAAAGCAGTGAATTGTCCATTACCTTGCCGCCAAAATGAATTCCCGCCTTGTACTCAACAAAGGATTCAAACAACTGATAGCCTCTGACTTCCGACGTCTTATTTAAGGCCAGCTCTGCGATAAAGTAAATATTATGCAGCCTTCCTTTTGAAATCAGCGTTTCCAAAAATCCTTTCATATCAAGCTTTGCACTGTAAATCAATTTTACAAAAGAAGGCATATCAGCAATAAAAATAAAATGTGGTTTCTTTTCACTCATTGCTTCATAAATTTCAGCTTCCTCAAAGTCATCATTTAACATCTGATTCTTAATTTTATTGCGGCTCTGGAATACAGGCGTCAGCGACCCCCTGAAATATTCAAATATCTCTTCTTCCTCCGTAATATAAGTAATTCTTTGATTTTTTCGGTATGCCTTTAACTCTTTTTTCGGACTATCTATAATGCAGACTTCACTTCTTTTTTCAAGTACAGACTGAATAAATACCTTCATAAAATTAGTCTTTCCTGTACGGCTTGCCCCACAAACCAGATAACAATAAATCTGACTGAGAGGAATTCCATAAATATCTGCGTTTTCCATATCATAACCCACTGGTACAAAATCTTTTTTCTCCTGAAGATCTTTGTAGCCATCTGTCTGTATAAGGCGTGACCATGTAGGTTTTTCTGGTATTTCCGGTATTCGTCTTGCCATTCTGCCAGTCCAGCTTTTCTTCATCCGTTTGCAGACAGCTCCTATCTTTTCCATGCGCTGATAATTATTCTCTGCCTCAACAGCAAGTGCTGTCTGATACTCCAATATTCTTGTGCCATAATAAGCAAGGCCTCTTCCTTTAACACCACCTTCCGGCAGGACATCAATCTGCATATTGTGCAGGAAATCACCATAGGCATATTTATCCTGCAATGCCAGACAAAGTACTGTTTCGATATTTTCTCCGACACGGTTGGAAATATCATTATAGCCATAACCTGCACCAGTCACTACAAGGAAGATGCCTAGGTTAATACCTTCTTTGGAAATCTGTATCACCTGGTCATCATAAATTCCTTCTGTCTTTTCTTTAAAAGAAGCATAATTATCAATCATAATGATAATAGATGGAAGTTTTACTCCGTTCAGTTGAACATATTGCTTGTAATTTCCTCCACGAAACAAAACTTTCCGTTCTTCAAGCATATTATTTAACATGCTGAAAAATTTTCCAATTTTCTCGTCATCTCCCTCATACATAACGCCGCCGACATGAGGCGCTTCTTCAAAAGCTGACATCATCTTACTGCTAAAATCCAGTGCATACAGACTGACATATTCTGGTGAAAACTTTTGTATCAAGGCATATGCCATTGTCTGTAACATAGTACTTTTTCCTGAAACAATATTTCCAATAACTGCAATATGCCCCTGTCCTGCAAAATCAACTGCCAAAGGCATTTGATTCTGATTTTCTGGATCATCCATCTGACCAATAACAATTTCAAGTCCCCACTCTTCTGGAGCTTCTTTCCATTTTCCCTCTGTAAACTGGGAGGACAAAAATTCCCTGAACTCTTCCAGATAAATCTGTTCCCTTAATAACGGCATCCAGAGTTGAATATCATGGTGATAACCATTTTCCTTTGCCACAGAAGCAAGATATTCTTTTGTTACATCAAGCTGTGTCTTTTCTTTCGCCTGAGGAAGCTTTTTTCCACGTGCAGCAGACAAAGTGATGATTTTCTCTGGCAAAGAAGACTGTGGATTCTGCTTAATTGCTTCCATATATATTGTTACAAAATCCCGAAGCCTCGCAGTATTGTATTCACTTTCCGGATAATCCATATGGATTCTTTCTAATGTCATATACATTCCATCAACAAGTAAAGTCATTTTACTCATTGGGTCTTTACACTTTTGGATTACCTCTTTGTGATTTTTAATCACTGTCCCCATACATTTACAAAGAGTTTCAATCCAGATTGCTTCTGCTTTCAGTTTTTGAGAAAGCTTCACACTGTTTCCCGTCATATCAACTTTTCCTGGCATTGTAATGAGCTTTGCAATCTCTTTTGCCCCAGAAACCATATTCTCATCAAATACGGCACCACTAAATCCAGACTGAAACATTTCGTATACTTCATCATTTCCCACCTGCAAATAACCACGCCCTGCCTGCGTAATGTACGCCGCATCTGGTTTATGCAGCATGTCCTTACTATCTTGCTGATCCTGCACACGCAGACAAATACGGAATTTTGAATTACTCCAGATATTATCATCTACTGTTCCACTTGGCTTTTGTGTCGCCAAAATCAAATGTACCCCCAGGCTTCGTCCTACCTGTGCCACACTGATTAACTCACGCATGAAATCAGGCTCTTCTCTTTTCAACTCTGCAAACTCGTCAATTATTATAAACAAATGTGGAATCGGAGTGCGTGCCTCTCCATTCTTATAAAGCTTTGTATAAAGATTGATATTGTTTACTCCATTTTCTGTAAAAACCCTCTGCCTGCGGCGATTTTCACTTTTTATGGAAATCATTGCTCTCTTCACCTGATTTCCTGATAAATTAGAAATCTGTCCAATCATATGCGGCAGACCTTCAAAAAGGTTTGCCATACCGCCGCCCTTATAATCGATAATGAAAAACCCTACATCGTCCGGACTGTAATTTACAGCAAGAGATAAAATATATGTCTGCAATGTTTCACTTTTACCAGAACCCGTTGTACCTGCTACCAGTCCATGCGGCCCATGATATTTTTCATGTACATCCAGATAGCAATCGCTGCCTCCGCCTCTCTGTCCAAGAAGCCCTTTAATATTTTCATAAGTACGGCACTTTGCCCACATCTCTGCTACCGGATATTCCTCAATGCGGTTTACACCCAGCATTTCAAAAAATGTAATGGAATTCGGAATTTCCCCACCTTCCTCTAACTCTGCTACATGAAGGGAAGACAAGTGCCTTGCAAAACATTCCAATTCAAAATCAGCCGCCTCGTCAAAAACAATTTTCTGCCTGTTTTCTTTTCCTTCATATACATCATACATCCCACAAAAATTATCTGTATTCTCGATAATGTATTCACAATCATTTGGCAGTTCCTCATAACGGTCTGTCAGAAGAATTGTAGTCAATCCATACTTAGGATCTTTACTCAAAGCATATTTAGTAAATAACTCTCCCTCCAGCATAGAAATATCCGATATAAAAATAACGTAATATGGTTTGGGCAATTCTTCCTGCTGATAGGCTTCTCCTCCTTCTTCACGTCCACGAAATATCTTTGTCAGCTCATAAAATACTTCACTTGCATCTTCTTGCGAAGATGCAACATAACGCGTCTGCCTGTCCTCTGACCAGACATGTGGAAACCACTTTGCAAAATCAAACTTTTTATAATCAGCCGATGAAGCATTATCATAAATATATCCCAGCTTTACATCGGTATAACAGTTATTGGAAGCCAACTGGACTGATAAAACCTTTGCAACATCAATTGCCCTTTTCTTTTTATCTCCTCCTATAATGCCAATTAGATTTTTTTCCAGCAAATCTACTGTAATTGGCACATTGTATAAGATTTCATAATTCTTTTTAATAAAAGCCGGTTTTTCCGAAAGTTCATCATGGTAAAGTGAAAACTGCTTTTTTGGAATTTCCATTTCAAACTGAAAGGGCAGTTCCCCTACTCCCAGACGATGCATCAAAAAATCATCATGCGTATGATTCCTGTTCCATAAAACTCCCCTGCTTTCATCATAATTTAAACAGATAGAAGCACTTGGGTAAGTCTCCTCCAGTCTTCTTTCTGTTTCAGAATATCTTTCTTCTACTTCGTTTGTCTTCTCAATCAAATATTCACTATATGCCTGAAACCTGTATTCCTCCTGCGCTTTTTCCTCCTTTTTCTGGTATTTCATATTAAACAGTGTCCAGAGAACACCGACACTTGCTGAAGCTACAGACATCACAAGACCGGAATACATATAAAGGGAAGAACGTCCCCCGGAAGCAGTATTGGAATAAATCATCATCATACAACCAAGCAGCATTGGAAGCGCCATTGTCAGAGAAGGGCCAATTGTCATAAATAAAGGCTGCTTCTTTGTCTGATATTTCTGTGGCGGTGCTTCTATTTCTATCCTGTCAGAATCCAACTTTTCATAATTTCTTGGTGCCCTGTGATACATTGTCCTTCCAACGGAAGTCTGGTTGTCAGCATTAAGAAGCATTGTCACATCTCTGTCAAAAACGTAAGGCATCAGGATATTTTTATTAATTATCGTATTTTCTGATACATCAATTGCAAGTATACTGCCCAGAAAAACAATATGAAGTCCCATAATATTTATAAAAGCGCCAAATGTAAGTTCTGCACTGTCATTTACCTGCTGGGAATTGACATATACTCCGTTCGGACTGCTGTTTTCAATCCGGTAGCCATTGCTTTCCCTGATAATTTTTGCATGATTTCTTGAAACCATTCCAAGGTAGTCATAACAAATATCATTTTGTGTATCCTTTCCTATCGTAATCATATTTGCCCCATGTATTACAAACTTTTTGTAGACATGAAAAACCGATTCTATTTTTTTAACAATAACTGAAATCTCATCTTTGAACAGAGAATGAACCATCAAGACATCCTTATCCTGCAATGGCTGTCTTTCATACTGCATATTATTTTTGATTATGTAGTAGCCTGGCCCTTTTCGAAAATACCATTCACCATTTAAAATCTCCAACCGAAGTTCCAAATCTTCCTGTAACTGGAAATAATCGCCCTGCAGTGTGATTTCATAATCAGAATTGTTGATGGAAGGCAGGATATACTCTTTGAATGCTGCTTCCGTATATACAGATAGTACAACTCCCATTCTATCTTACCTCCTTCGTGTGTTTGCTAAAGCTTCTTTCAACTGATTTTCCTGCAATTCGGCGGCAATTCTTTCCTCCTCCAGTTTTGCGTTTTTCTTCTTTTTCCCAAAAAATATATCCAATCCGCTAAAAATAAAAATGCCAATTACTTCATATAAAATAATCATTTTGTCAGAGGATAAAATCTCTGCCATGGTTCCCATATCTGCTTTCCATCCTTTCCCAGAAGCTATATCTATAGTAACAGGCAGGACTTAATCTTTTCTGTCATTGTAAAAATTGACGGATTTATTGTTAAAAATAACATTAATTTACCAGATCCCAATCTGAGTAATCTTCCTCTTTCGGCTTTTGTGCCGGAGCTGGCTTTTTCGTTACCACTGGCTTCTTTGTTGCAACAGGTGCCTGTGGCTGATGGTTACTGGAAGTGTCCTTATATGGTGTAGCTGCTGGTGCTGGCGCTTCTAGTGTCGGTTTCTTTCCTTTGCTGACAGTGAGGACAATAACAGTTCCCTTTTTTACCTTTTTCCCTGCCTTTACACTTTGTTCCATAACATTTCCTGCCGCTGTATAGTTACTGTATTCTTTTTTTGTTTTATATTTAAATTTTTTCTTTTTTAATATTTCCTTTGCACTACTTAAAGATTTCCCAGTTACTTTTGGCACAGAAATCTTTTCTGCCCCTTTACTGATAATCAATGAAATGCTGCTTCCAAGTGCAACCTCACTATCCTTTTCTGGCTCCTGACCGATTACATTTCCTTTTTTTACCGTATCAGAATATTTTGTTGTTGTATCAATTTTAAGACGATATTCCTCTGCCCGCTTCTCTGCCTCTTTCTCTGTCAAATCCGCAAAATCTGGTACAAATATTGTCTGTTCTTCCTCTGGTGTTGGCTGCTCTCTTTCCTTCTTATTGCCTGCCTTTACTGTTTCTACAATATCTGCAGTGTTCTTCGATTTCCCCTTTTCCTGTTTTGAAGCATTGCTCCCCGATATCGCTACTACAACAATTACAACCGCAACCAAAGCAGCCCCTGCTGCCGAAAAAATAAACAATGGAAGTTTCCTTTTTTCTTTTCCTGCAGCATTTCCCGCTGTTTCTGCAAAATTCTTCCCTGCTGTCTGATCTGTACTTCCTGCAAATATATTCTCTGCTTTTATTCCTTCTGACAACGTATCCTTAATCTCTTTAGCAGATACTTTTCCCATACTTGTTGCAGATTCCTCATTTGCAGCGCCTTCATCTAAAATATTTTGATTTTCAAAAGACTTTTTACTGTCTGTTATATCTTTTAATGATGTATCCGTCTTTTTATCATTGTTAGAAAACAGAAATACGGTTCCCTCTTTTGGTTCCTCTTCTGTCATTACGTTTTTATTTTGCCCATGACCTGTTTCATCTAAAATGTAATCTGCTTTTTTTGTTTCAAGCATATCACCCTTAGGATAAATCAACCTGCTCTCCGAATCAGAATAAAAAATACCTTCCAATGCCTGGCGCATGCTGGCAGCACTTTCATATCGCTCACTAGGATTATAAGCACATGCCTTTAACACAATTTCTGCCAGACGCCCATCTGCATTTTTTGGCTTTGGCATTCGCTGTCCACTAATCCGCATAATATTTGCTTTTTCTTTATCCGAGTAGTGTATTGGCAATGGAGCCGGAGGCATAAAAGGCGAACGATTCTCATTTAAAAAGCGGTATAGTACAATCCCAAGAGAATAAATATCCACCGTAGAATTATATTCCAGTCCCTTATACACCTCTGGTGCCATATAGGTAAAAGTTCCTTTTTTCGAAAGCCCAGAAGAAGTTTTTTCCAATTGCCTTGCAATTCCAAAATCACCTAATTTATATGTACCTATATCAGAAACAAAAATATTTTCTGGTTTTATATCACGATGAATAATATTATACTTTTGACAAATCTCCAGAGCATGACAGATATCAATACCAATCTGTATTACATCACGCACTGTCAATTTATTTTGTCTGACATGTGTAAATAAAGGTATCAAGAGTTCCATTCTAATATAAATATCCCACCCAAAGCCATCCTTTTTTGGCACAACAGAATGATCCTCATAACTTACAATATTTGAATTGCCTTTTAGTCTTGACATCAGGGCAAATTCATCTACAATATCCTCTACCACACTTCGGAAATATTCTGTCACGTTCTGTTCAGACATTCCATCATTCCGTACAGCATCTACTTCAGACTGTGTCTGCGGAACTTCAATCACTTTCAGTGCTGCCTCATAGGTATGTCCGAAATCTTCTCTTGTAATCCGATAGACTTTCCCAAAAGCTCCCTCCCCGACACATTTATCAATCGTCCAGTCTTTAAATACTGTTTCCATCTGTCCCTGACCTCACATTTCTAAAATAGCAATTACAACCCAATCCCCAACCTGCTTTCTTTTATATTGTTGTAAAAAACAGTCTAAAATTCTACTAATATAAAAGTAATATTATCTTTCCCACCAGCCTGTAATGCTTTCTGTAACAGTAAGAAAGCTCTTTCCTTTATAGTTTCTTCCTCTTTCCGGTTCAGAAGTTCTTGTATAATTTCATCGGAAAGTGTCCCTGATAATCCATCACTACAAAGCAAAAATGTATCTTCTAACTGAATTTTGATTTTCTCTGAAACGAAAGGCTCTAAAAGGAACTCCTCCTCTGATATTCCCAAATGCTGTGTCAGCATATCTTTCATTCCTGGCATTGCTATACTCTCTGTTAGTCCCAATTCTTTTTGCAGCTCTAACAAGCTGTTTTGTTCTGTATGGTCAACCGAAATCTGCCTTAAACTTTCTGCACGATACAGGTATGCTCTGCTATCACCCACATTGGCAATACAGGCTTCTCCTTCCTGGAAGGTTAAGAGAACCGCCGTACTGCCCATAGTCGTAGAGCGTTTTTCCATCTCTTTGCAAAGAGATTTGTTAATTTCATAAATTGCCTCTTTTCCAGAAAAAACTTCCCAATTTACCGCCGCTTCTACAAAATAATCACATAACTTTTCCGATGCCAGAAGAGAGGCTGTTTCGCCACAGTCAATCCCACCCATTCCATCAAAAACGGCAAATACCGAGAGATCTTCACTTTCCCCAAAATCTTCAAAAGTATATTCTGGCAACGCAACATTCTGCTTGTATATACCGTTGCAAAAGAAATTGTCCTCGTTATTTTCTCTGACATTTCCTATATTCGTCACTGCATATGCCTTGTACTCTATCATCTACCCTGCTGCTCCTTTAAATTTAAGGCTTTAACTTCTTCAAATCACTTTTAGTAAAATTTCACGCACTTATATAAAAGTCAATTATTCTTATTTTATTTTTACCTTTTTTACGGTGCTCCATTTGCCATAATACTTTTTCTTTCCTACTAACTTATAAGCACGCACTTTAAAATAATACGTTTTCCTGCTTTTTAGACCACTTAGAGAAAGCGATGCGACAGACTTTTTTTGCCGTTCAAAAGTATCCCTGCTGAAGTCCTTTTTCAGTGATACATAAATCTGATAACCGCTTACTGTCCTATCTTTTTTCCAAGAATAGAAAACTTTTTTCGCCGCAGTTGATTTTAATGTTTTTGCAGTTACTTTCTTTGGAACAATCGTCACTGTTATCTTCTTTGTAGCCTTTTTATACTCGTCAGTTGCCGGTGCTGTCATTGTAATTGTAGACTTTCCATATCCTTTAACTGTAATCCACCCAGCCTCATCAATTGACACAACCTTTTTATCAGAACTGTTGTATAAAATATCTTTGTAACTGTCAGAATATGCCCCCAAATCAAATCTTTTGCTTCCATACTCCTTTGTAACCGATTTCGCATAAATCTTCTGGGACTTCTTTCCTGTATTAGCAATGCCTGGTGTCGGGGTTGGATTTGAAAGAACCGGCGGGACAGTTATACCAGGCGTCGACGAAATTGTTGGGGTTGGACTTAGCGTCGGTGATACTGTTGGCGTCGGGCTTGGCGTTGGTGATACTGTTGG
>CANSYK010000091.1 GCA_947651225.1 uncultured bacterium
CGTGCGCATCCATTATAGTTAACGCATGTATTTTATGCGTTTACTATAACTTTTCAGACGTTACGATTCACGGCTATTTTAAACATCATGTGAAAAACCAGCCATGAATAGTAACGTTCAAACACGCTCTAAAGAGGCTTCAGACTCTTTTTAGTTTACCCAGCAGAAAAAATATAAAAAAAGCTCCAAGATTTGCCAGTACTACACTTGCCCCTGCCGGCATAGCCGACTGATAGGAAACAACCATACCAATAACAAAACAGACTACCGAAAGTATCCCGGAAGTAATTACTACTTTTCGGAAGCTGTGAAACAAACGCATAGAAGTTAATGCCGGAAAAATAATCAGGCTGGAAATCAGCATCGCCCCAATCATCTGCATTCCAAGCACAATCGTAACGGCTGTTGAAATCGCAATCATGGTATTATAAAAAGGCACCTTTACTCCAATGGCCCTCCCAAAACCTTCATCAAAAGTAACGGCAAAAATATTGTGGTAGCAGAACACAAAAAGAATCAGCACCACAGCCGACAAAATCACACTTAACACCACATCCTCCTGTGTCATGGCAAGAATGCTTCCAAACATATAGCTGTTGACATCTGTAGTCATTCCAGTTGTAAGGGAGGTCACACTAACACCAATCGCCAGCGCCGATGCTGACACTGCCGCAATCGCCGCATCAGACTTCATAATTCCTTTCTCTGTCATGCGAAGCAACAAAAACGCCGTCACAATTACAACAGGAATCGACAGCTTTAACGGAGCAATATTGCAGGCCAACGCAACCGATAAAGCCCCATAAGATACATGCGACAGTCCATCTCCAATCATAGAATACTGCTTTAATACCAGACTTACCCCAAGCAGAGCGGCACAAAGCGAAACCAAGATTCCCACTATAAACGCTCTTGCAATAAAGGGATAACTAAGCATCTCCAAAATCATACTTCTTTCATTTCCTTTCCAAAATTCATTTAGATACTGTTTATAAATAACCGATATTTTTTAACTTCTCTGCCTCTGCACAACCCCTTCGAAAGCAATCTCAAAATTACTATTCACGGCGATTGCCTTAACTTTTTATATTCCTCTGCTGTTCCATAAAAATATTCTCCGTCGCCCATATGAAGAACAAAATCCGCTTCTGCAAGCGCATTTTGTATATCATGTGTCACCATCACAACTGCCATCCCCTCCCGGTTTAAGCTGCGCAAATTCTCATACAACGCAGCCGCCGCCATAGGATCTAATCCTGTTACTGGCTCATCCAGAACTAAAATCTCCTTTGCCGCACAGAGAGCCCTGGCAAGCAGGACACGCTGCTGTTGTCCACCAGAAAGCTGTCCATAGCACTCTTTTGCCAGATTTTCAATCTTTAGCCTTTTTAAGTGCTTCCACGCCGTTTTCCTTTCTTCCCTCCGGTAAAACGGTCCTCTGTGTGGCTTATTTAAAAAGCCAGACATAACAACCTCCATAACACTTACTGGAAACTGCCTCTGCACCTGCGTCTGCTGTGGCAGATAGCCAACCGCCCCGCTTCTGATTTCAGGAGATAATTCTACCTCTCCACTCACCGGCTTTACCAATCCTAACACCGTTTTTACCAGTGTACTCTTTCCTGAACCATTTTCCCCTGCGACACATACATAATCTCCCTCAAAAACCTGAAAATTAAAATGTTCTATAATCGCTTTATTATCATATCCAAGCCCCGCATCCTTACAGCGCACCAGGCATCTTTTCTCTTCCATGACAGCCCTCCTAATTTGAAAACCTTTTTCATTTTACCGACAGGCTTCCCTCTTGTCAACATTTTCTTGCAACTGCCATGTTTTCACAGCCAATCCCTGGCCACAGCCTCCCATTTATTTCCGGCAGTATAAAGCTGCATCCCCTGACTGATATTCCACCTCAAAATTCTGCAAAAAAGCATCCTCTGAGGAAATACCATAGTTATTGCGCTCACTGTTTCCAATATAAATATAACTGACATTATACTTTTCAAAGAGCGTAAGATCCGCCGGATTCTGATACATTGCCATAACATCTGCCTCCTGCTGCTGATACGAAAGTCCATGGTAATACAAAAAGGTACCTGCCCCACACACAATATTTCTTCCAGTGAGCGAAGCCACTCCATTATTATGGCGGGTATCTGTTAAAATCACATCATCCGCTTTTGTATTCTTTTCAATATAACGGCAGATTTCCACTTCATCCTTGCTATACAGTTCATAATCTGATACATATTCCCTTCCCATTGTCAGAATTGCCGATATACTACTTAGGAAAAGCACCCCTGCATAAATAATGCCTTTGATCGCTGTATTTTTAAACTTCCCTGCAATTTCCACCAGATAGTCAGCGGAAAGAAAGCAAAGAAAGAGATAGCCAATATAAAGAATCTTGTTATTATCATATACATTTGGCTGAAAAACAAGCAATTCTGCCACAAACCAGATAAAAAAGGAAGGAGATACCAGAAAATAATTCCTGCTTCTCGTAAAGACAAGCGCAACAATACTTAAAATCCATACAATTCCAACATTCTTCACATAAAAACCAAGATAGGTATCATCTAAATTTGCCCAGTTAAAATACCCTCTGACAAACTGTTCTCCCTGCGCCTGCTGAAAAGTCCAGATAAAAAGTTGTGGAAGTGCAAGAAGCAGCACAATACCAAGCAATATTCCCCAATTAAGAACCAGTTCACGGCTTTTTTTATTTTTCAATCCCCGGACCGTAAACACAATGCAGATTATGGCAATGGCAAAAATCCCCACCAGCGCAATCGCAAAATACACTGCCTCTGATACTTCGGTGCCCTTCCGCACCAAATCCAGGCTGCACATCAAAAGAAAGAAGCCAAAAAGTACCCAAAGCTCAATTTTGGACTCTTTTGATTTCCATTCCTTATTTAATTCTGTCCGCACCGAATAAATCAGCCACATCGCACAGACAAAAGCCATAGCAAGAAAAGAATGCGTATGAATCATTGGAAGGCAGCCGCCTAAAATAGCGGCAATTACAAAATATCCCCTGTTTTTCTTAAAAACCGCCTGATACAACACAAGCAGCGTCGGTATCAGCACTGCCCAGCCAAACAAAGTTGCGCGCTGTGGCAAAAGCATATCCACAATAACATTTGTCCAGCGAATATTTCCATCCAGATAATTCGTTGGCGTCTGATAAAATTCCGTAAATATCCTTGTAAAAACGGTAGAATCTTTAGATACCCCCTTGATAAAATAATAAACACCAAATCCACCATTAAAAAAGAAAAAGATCCAAGCAATTACAGCCTTCGTCCGGTTTTTCAAAACTTCCTTCGCAAAACAGAGTACACCAAAAAGCACCTGGCAGATAGCAAACAGCATCGGGAAAATATACGCCACCCGAAGACTCCCTCCCCATAAATACAGGCTGGAAGAAATTGTATCGCATAAAAATGGATAGGAAAGCTTCGTCCCTGGAAGCAAAGAATATTCCGGCGGAAAAGTCCCTTGCTTTGCAATGCTCGTAATAAAAGACAAGTGCATATTCATATCCCCAAAAGTCGCCTGTCCCGTATGAATGCTCCCATCCTCTGCAAAAGGTATGGTATGTGCAGACAATAACACGGTAAAAAACAGAAAAACCGGAAGAACCACCAGTAAGTAACCATATTCTTTCCAAAAAGAAAACTTAGAATCCGATGCCTTTTTTACCCGTATGGCTACACGGTCCATTCTTTTCTGCCAGAAAAGAACAAATCCCACAGTAAGCACACCCGTCATAACAAGTGCCGCCACATGGGAAATCCTGTTAAATCCGATACCAAAGGAAAAAAGAACTGGCATCCATTGTAATAAAACACTCCCAAACACACTTCCCAGCAAAATGCGTACTGCCTTCTCCTCCTCTTTTAACGCCAAAAAAGCAACGACCAATCCCGCTGCCTGATACGCCAGAAAATAACCAATTCCTGTTACATTTCCAAGTAAACTTCCGTCCATCCCAATAACCATGCCTTTCTCAAAAGATGCCCGCTTTTCTGGTGCATATCCAGCCAGAACCCAAAATCATGAAATGTCCGTTTTGCACCATTGCATCGTAAAAATTTATCCTCATTATCTGTGCTCTCCGTTTTTTGACAGTCCCTATCCTATAAAAAACACAGTCTTTATCATACACCATTTTGAAGAGAAAAAAAAGACCATATCTCAGGCTTTCGCTCTGAAATATGGTCTTTCTACCCGCAGTACGGCTCCGTCCTCATAAAACTCGCCGTCTTCCATATCACTTAAACAGATACTGATAAACAGGATGATTTCAATCCATTTTCAAAGAATAAAAGAATCGCATCTACAATAGTATGGCATAAGCATACAATATATTCACAATCACGTTTCACTGCGCTTTTCGTTTCAGAATAAATCTGATGCATTCTTTTGATAAAAGATAAAATCATCTCAGGATCATATACTGTTACTCCCAAACGCTGCCTTACTGCTTCCGGACTCTTGACATAGGAACGAATTTCATGTTTTAATTCTTCCTCATAGATACAATGATCTTTTAACTTTCCGTTGTAATTTGCGTTATGTGGGAACGTAAAATAATCAGATACATAATGTGTAACCACACCTAAGTGGATGCAAAAATAGGAATCCATACCCTCCGCAGGGTCAAAATGTGCTACCATTTTATATATCTCTTTTTCTAAGACATCAAAGGAATCTTCTATCGTATGCTTGCGAACCAGAAACCCTGGTGTGCAATCCGGCAATACACTGCCAATGTAAAAAGCTCCTTTATGGTCTTTAATCGAATCCATCCCTTCACTATTCATCAAATACCGAGCTAAGGAAATATGGGACTTCTTTCTCATACCAACCTCCCTCTCTTTGACATATATACGACGGACATCGCTGTCTTTTTAGTTGTCCTAATTGTATACCCATTTTTTAAAAAAATCAATAGCTTTTTATCAATTTACACGATTTTCTTTTTTTTATGACGCTGTGTCTTCTTCCTCTTCCTCTACTTCCTCACTTTCTGGCTGTAAAGGCGGCAAAAGATGAAGTTTTACTTTATCAATACGGTTCTTTTCTGCTTCCAATACTGTATAAGTTGCATATTCATCGCTGACAGTTTCCCCTGCCTCCGGGAAATGGTCCAAAAGATTGATGATATGGCCGGAAATCGAATCATAAGCCTCCGATTCAATTGTAATTCCAAGCTGCTCATCCACATTATCTAACTTTGCAACTCCCAAAAGAATATAGGTCTCATCATCGACCTTCGTAATTTCATCTTCCTCATTTTCATCATATTCATCACGGATTTCGCCAACAATTTCTTCAATCAGATCCTCAATCGTAAGAATGCCAGATGTAGAACCATATTCATCTAACACGATTGCCATGGGAATGGACTCCTGCTTCATCTCAAAAAACAACTCGGAAATCTTTTTATATTCATAGGTAAAATACGGTTCCCTCATAATATCAGTCAGGGAAAAGTCCTTCTTAGAACCCTGGTAAAAGAAAAAGTCCTTTAAATTAACAATTCCAACAACATTATCACGGCTGTCGTCATATACAGGCATTCGCGTAAATGTATGTTCCGTATACTGCTCTACCAGTTCATTGTAAGAAAGTTTCACATTCGCAAAGGTAACATCCATTTTGGGAACCATAACATCTTTTGCAAGAGAATCCCCAAAATCAACTACATTGGTAATCATCTGATGTTCTTCACTCTCTAAAACCCCTTCCTGATGGCTGACATCAACAATTGTACGAAGCTCATTCTCTGTAATTTTCGGCCGCTTACTAATATCGATTGGAAGAATCCGCAAGATACTGTTCGAAATTCCATTCATAATATAAGATAACGGCGTCAGTACAGTAGTCAGGGCATAAACCGGTTTTGCGTAAACCAGCGAAAGTCTTTCGCTATTCATTGTGGCAAGAGATTTTGGGACAATTTCACCAAAAATCAGCACCAGAATCGTCAAAACTCCTGTTCCGATACCAGTCGCCGCACTTGCCAGATTCGAAAATCCTAATTTGTGTGCCAGTTGAATCGAAAACGACGTCGTCAGAGAAGAAGCCGTCAGGTTTACGATATTGTTACCAATCAAAATTGCGCTCAAAAGCTTTGTCGGGTCTTCAATCAGCTTTAATACCAAACCTGCATTTTTTACATTTTCATCTGCTAACGACTTTATTCTCATTTTGTTTACAGTAGTAAGGCAGGTTTCTGCAGAAGAAAAAAATGCGGAACATGCCAAAAGGATAAATAAAATGATAATTCGCGAGGCGTCACTTGAATCCAAAAAATCAACTCCAATCAATCTTATGTGGTTAAAAAGAAGATAGCCTTTCATCACTACAATATATGAAAAACCATTTGCTTCCTCTTAACAGCTTATTATCTACTTGCGCATAAACAGTGTTATTTTACAATAGGAAATACTTAAATGTCAAGTATCATGATATATTATCTGGCTTACATTCCTCAAACACACATTTTACAACCTGCTGTCCTAATGACCTGTCGATTGCCCCACCACTATAATCAGAAATACATCTTCTGAAATTACACTGTTCAATCGCACCCTTATTTCCATACATTAAGACGCCTGCCCCGCTCTTTCCACGGCAGTTGACAAACACACACCTCTTAATGTTGCCATTCTGCGCATAAACCGCCCCTTCCTGACAGAAATTAAAGACACATTCCCGTATCTCTGGAGAATACGCATTGTAAATCGCCCTGCCGCCATTTATATTCCGAAAAATAGACTTTGTTACTGTAATACGGCTTCCCGATGCACTAAGCCCGCCTGTCTTTCCCATTCCGTTAAATTCACAGTGATGAATCCTGCAGTTTCTTGTATGTTCTAAAATAATCATATCCGTATCCTGCATATGATTGCTAATTAACCGGACATTTTTCATTTGAAGGCTTCCACGGCAGTGAATGGGACAGTTCAGATAAAGATTAGCATCCTCAACAATCAGATTGCCCTCAGCTTCTACAAGCACTGGACAGTCAACAATCGTTGACACAAAAATATGATACTGCCCCGTCACCTGAAAAGTCCCCATCTTTGCAAGATACTGTACTGTCTCCACTCCTTCCGGAGAACAAGAGCGATATTGCAAATGATGAACATTGGCACGAACAAAACCATGATAAAAAATAGCGGCCCCATATTCTGCAACATTACAGCGTTCAAACTTACAATGGACAATTTTATTTCCCTCTACCGAAAAAATAGCGCCGCCGCGTTTTGCCTCGCACCGATAGAAACGACACCCCTTCACGATTCCCTCTGGTGTCCGTATCATAATCGCTCCACCATCTTCCGGGGAATAACAGTCAAAAAAGTTTGTCTCCGATACCTGAATAGAATTTCCCCAGAAACGGATTGCCGCTCCCCTTGTTGTTCGATAAATCAGACTTTTCTGGACTTTCAAATCACCCGCTTCTGCCCGGATAAACATCCCCATATTCCGGCAGTCAATTTCACTGCTTAACACAAGAATGCGGCTTCCAACTGCTTTCATATTTACGCAGGCACGGTGGGAATCCCCTTTTCTGATTACCTTACTTTCTTCAACAATCAGTTCTCCTCCATCTAAAAGGATATTTCCATAAATCCGTACCTCTGCATGGTCAAAAACCAGACGCATTCCTCTGGACAAAACCAGATCTTGTTTTATTAAGCAGCGTTCCACAATCCTCACTTCCCGCTGGCCTTCTAACATCTCCTGTGTACATTCCATCGTTTCCCAGAGGCGCATAATATAATATTTCATATCTACCGGAGACAAATCCATCCCCTGCATATGCATTCGGTGAAGAATTTCACGGCATTTTGGTACATTTTCTTCCTGTGCCCCAAGAGCAAATTCCGTCAAAAGAGAAAGTTCGGTCTGGGTTACACCAAACATTTTTGAAAAAAGCCGTATAGATTCCTCTTCCTGTTCCTGGATTTTCATGTCACGAAGACTGACATTAATCATATCTAACATCAGAAGATATTTTTCCAAGTCAGAAGCAAACGCCCGCATAATCTGGTCAATCACAACACTTTTTTCTTGGGAAGAGCGCAGAACCTTTGCCATTCCATCCGAATCCAGCCGAAACCCTGAAGCCAGAAGCCGCTCCAACTCGAAATTATTTAAAGGGCTTGAAAGGCAATTTATCTCTGCCTGCATAAATACGACCGCACCATATAGTATTTTATATTCTACTGATTTTCCATACAACGGATGCTTTGGAGTCATCCACAGCTTCTTTTTCTGGTTAAACTTTGTAAGATTATCTACAATCATGTTGACGCCTCCTATCTGATTTTCAAGTCAAAATCATCCCCATATGAATTAAATACAGCATTTTCTTTTGGATAGCAATCTCTGCATACACAATCTTTTACCGTCTGGCCAAGCTTAAAATGTTTAAAATAAACCGCCGCCCCCAGATATTTTGCAGTGCAGGAACGAAACGAACATTCTTCAACCACAATATCATCTATAGAATCTGAAAAAATGGCACCGCCATATTCTGCATTTGCATGAAAAAAGTCACAATTTGCAATTTTCATCTGTGAAGCTCCTCCTGCAAAGATAAACCCCTTCTCTCCTTCTGAAAAGCTGCAACGCAAAAACTCTGCATATGTTCCATAGAATTCAATCATTCTTTCATTAACAGAATGGAGAAATTCTGTTTCTTCAATCAAAAGCCGTCCCGACTTCTGTCTCAAAAAACCGCACTGTCCATTACAATCCATCACCACATTTTCAATACGCACAACTGCCGCATCCCGTACCGTAAGAAAGGAATCCCTTTCGCAGTGTTCTATGTATAGCCTGGTGTCTTTCATCCGAATTCTTCCACCATCTATCAGAACCGCCCCATTTATCGTAACATCCGCTCCATCAATCAAAAGAGAGCCACCCCGTTCTACTATAATATCTCCCTGAATTTTGGTTGGCTTATCCAGACAAAACGTCTTACCAGCAAACACCGTAACATCCGTATATTCGTCTTCCTCTGTAAAATCTGGAAAAAAATAGCGCAGCATCTTATAGGAAATATCAAATCCCATATCCCGGAAACGATGATAATAGTCTCTTGCCCGTCTTCCATCCCGCTTAACTGCCGCATCATTGAACTCTTCAAAAAATGCAATTTCCGGCTCTGAGGTATGAAAAATCTCTACATAATTTTCAATCACTTTTCTGCAATATTCTAAAGACCACTCCGCCCTGTTATAGAGCAGATACAAATCAATCAGAAAGCAATACTGTACCTCTTTTGTTTTTAATATCTTAATACATTCTGTCAAACGAAACTCAAAATGATTATTGATGTCAACAACAATCTGTTCCCTCTGCTCCTTTGGCAATGCAATACATTCCATAAAATATTCAAACCGCCCGCCAAGTTCTGACATTGATTTCATACTTCCCAATGCGAGCACTCCCACGCCATATGAATATAGATAACGGAAATTCAGATTGCGGTGAATAAAAGGATGGTTCACCCGCTCTAACTCATTCTGCCTGCTTTTTAAATATTCCAAAACATCCATTTTTTCCATTTTAGGTTCCTTTCGCACTTTGGAGGGCGTTCAAAAATCTATCCTCAGGGAACTTTGCTTTGTTCACTGATAAGTTTCTCACAGTCTGCACGCACCAACCTTACATTTTCCATATCCTGTTTATTATACCCCCTAATAAACAGGAGTGCAAGAAATACCTTGAAATTCCCTCCCTTCCATTCTCTCCTCCTGGCGCAAACGCAGCAGATTTTTTTGTATCATCCGCACTGCCTTTTTTACAGAACGGATAAAATACTCATTCTCACAGTCTGACGCCCTATAATAATTTCTATTTAGGAACTGCAATAAATATCCATTTGATGTTGCATCTGCTAACTCCTGATTGTATGGAATAATTCCTGTTCTTTCCCTTGGAATCTGAAATTCTTTGCAGATTCTACCGATATTCCAAGGCAATTCTGGCCGATAATTGCCAATTAGATAAACTACTTTTTCCTGTATGGAAAGATACTGTTTAAAGAATTTTTGGATCTGAACAGGATCTTGGCTTAAATTCACAACAATCAAATCAGACTCTGATAAGATAATTTTAGAACTTAAATTCTGATTCGTTTCCGTATCAATAAAAATATAATCTGATATTTTCTCCAAAGACTGAAATAGCTTTTTCTGTGCTAAATGAAACTCATAGTTAAAAACCTCTTTGTTTACAATGCGTCCCTGAGGAAGATAATACATAGAAGAAAACAAAAGAGGGATTGATGCATGGTGAAGCAACTTCACACCAGGCTCCCCAGAATAAAGACGTTTTAAAATGTACTCAATACCATATCGGCTGTAATATTCCCCATGTTCCCTTAGATGTTCTATTTTTTCCGGAAAGAGAATCATATCTCCAATGCTGTTTATACTGTAATGATTCTCCAGTAGAGCGGTTTTTCCGACACCGCCAATCGACATAAGTGCCGAAACACACACCATATTTGTAGTCACCCCTGTCACACCCCGAACGTGGCTCCAAAAAGAAACTTTCATTTTTCCTCCCAATCCCACAAAAGCACTCTCCCACCCTATTACCTTTGTGTCTCTCGTTTTTATCCTCTGTTAAACCTCCAATCACCATAATATAAAACCTTTCATCATTCGTAAAGAACTTTCTGCCTTTCCGGCACAATTTCTCTTTTTTTGACAAAGTTTTTCCTATTTTTTGTACAATATAGAAAAATATACCCCTTATACAGAGGTATATTTTTCTATATGCCATATTAATTGTAGCGTCATTAGAACACTGCCTTTACTTTCTTTTTCACTTTGCGTTGGAACGTGTTTGAAAAGCTAACATAATCTTTTTACGCTACACATCCTATCAGTTCCCGTATATCACTTACTTTGTTCTTTTCCATAAACTGTTTGATACCCTCTACAATATCCGCTGTAGCAGTCGGATTATGAAAATTCGCTGTTCCTACAGCAACCATTGTTGCACCTGCCATCAAAAATTCCAGAGCATCTTCTGCCGTACAGATGCCGCCCATACCAAGCACCGGAATTTTTACAGCATGTGCCGTCTGATACACCATACGCACTGCCACTGGCTTCACCGCCGGGCCAGACATGCCGCCTGTTTTATTTGCCAGCGCAAAAGTTCTTCGGTTAATGTCAATTTTCATTCCGGTGAGGGTATTAATCAAAGAAACTGCATCAGCACCGCCCGCCTCTGCAGCCTTTGCCATCTGTGTAATATCTGTAACATTTGGGCTTAATTTCATAATAACTGGCTGTTTCGCATTTTGCTTAATTTGATCTGTAATTTTTTCTACTAATTTGGGATCTTGTCCAAAGGCAATTCCTCCTGCCTCTACATTTGGACAGGAAATATTGATTTCCAACAAATCAACAGGCTCATTTTCAAGCCCTTTTACTACCTCAACATATTCTTCTGGCGTTCTGCCACAGACATTGACAATAATTCTGGTATCATATTTCTTTAAAAAAGGAATATCCCTTTTTACAAAAACATCAATTCCTGGATTTTGAAGGCCAATCGCATTTAACATCCCTCCATAAGTCTCACAGATTCTTGGCGTCGGATTGCCTTCCCATGGGACACTTGCAACTCCCTTTGTCGTCACTGCCCCAAGTTTATTCAAATCAACAAATTCACTATATTCCGCACCAGAACCAAAAGTTCCGGAAGCCGTTGTCACCGGATTTTTCATAGTAACGCCGGCAAAATCAACAGAAAGGTTCATTCTTTTTTCTCCTTCTTCTACAGATATTGGTATGGACAGCAGTACAGAGATCCTAATACCAATACCAAACTTTTTTAGTCTATCAACACTTCTTTCGCATCAAATACCGGCCCATCTTTGCAGACACGCTTGTTTTTCACATGACTGTGTTCATCCACATCTTTTGACTGGCACACACAGCCAAGGCAGGCACCAATCCCACAAGCCATTTTTTCTTCCATTGAAATCTGTGCGGCAATATTGTGTTCTACGGCAAATGCTTTTACTCCACGCAACATCGGCAAAGGTCCGCAGGCATAGATAGTATCTGCTTCCAGATGGTTTTCCTTTATTGCATCAATCACATTTCCTCTCGTACCAACACTGCCATCTTCTGTTGAAATATAAACATCTGCATAAGGCTCAAAATCCTCTTCCAAAAACAAGTTGTTGTCCCTGTATCCAAGAACTACACTAACTTTTCCTGTAAGAGATTTTGCCAGCGCAAGCATTGGCGGAATTCCAATCCCTCCGCCGATTAAAATACTTTTTCCCTCTTTTTTTAAAAAGCCATTTCCAAGAGGTCCGACTACATCAATGGTATCGCCCGCCTTTTTCTTAGCAAACTCTTCTGTCCCCCTGCCGACAACTCGATATACAACCCGAAGCATACTCTCCTTTGCATCAATTTCACAAATGCTGATTGGCCTTGGAAGAAAACGGCTACCATCCTGGCAATACATAGAAATAAACTGTCCTGGAACTGCTGCCGCCGCCACATCTGCCTCTTTTGGAAATTTCAACCACATACTGTAGATTTCCTCTGACAGTATTACCTGATTCACAATGAATGCTGTACTTTTCTTTTTTTCTTTATCAGTCATTCCCTTCGTCCTTTCTTTCCTGCTTTCATTCACGCCGTTAAAGAATTTTCACAAAAGTCAATGAGAAGAACACTGCTTTTACATTCTTGCACCATTAATATCTTCTATCATATCAATTACCGCCTGGCGTGATGCCTCGGCATAATTTCCTTCTCCAAACTTTGTATACTCCTCTTTTTTCCAGGCAGCGATAATTCCTCTGGAAGAATTGACAATCGCTCCCAGGCCATCTTTATTGAAGTACATTGCCAAATCCTTTGCTGTACCGCCCTGCGCTCCATATCCCGGAACAAGAATATATGTCTCTGGAAGCTGTTTACGCAATAATTTTCCCATCTCCGGATAGGTTGCGCCAATCACACAGCCAACATTGCTGTAATCCCCATCCATACATTCTTCTCCCCACTCAGCAACCTTCCTTCCAACCAGCTCATACAACGGAACACCGTCCACCTTCTGATCCTGAAACTCTCCACTGGAAGGATTAGAAGTCTTAATCAGCACAAAAATCCCCTTGTCCTGCTCTTTGCAGACCTCCAAAAAAGGCTTTACACCATCGCTTCCAAGATAAGGGTTCACTGTTGCGAAATCTTCATCAAATGCAGCATATTCTTTGCTTCCAACTATAACTTTTCCCAAATGGCCAACAGCATAGGCAGCAGAAGTCGAACCAATATCTCCTCTTTTTACATCCCCAATCACAATAAGCCCTTTTTCCTTGCAATAAGCAACCGTTTTCTGGAATGCAGCCATGCCTGGGACTCCAAACTGTTCATACATTGCAATCTGAGGTTTTACTGCTGGAATCAGGTCATATGTTGCATCTACAATTCCCTTATTAAACTGCCAGATTGCCTCAGCCGCCCCTTCCAAAGTCTCTCCAAATTCCTCAAAAGCAGCTTTTTGTATCTGCTTAGGCACATAGCCAAGCATTGGGTCCAGTCCCACAACAACTGGCGCATTTTTTTTTGTAATCTCCTCAATCAGCTTACGAATCATTCTATTTTCTCCTCTCTTACCATTCGTTACCTCTGGTAAACAATCTTTCCATCTACGATAGTAACATCAATTCTTCCAAATACCTTTTTTCCTGCAAAAGGGGTATTTTTTCCCTTCGAAAAAAACTCTTCTGGACAAATCTCATATTCTTCCGTAAGGTCTGCAACGACAACATCCGCAACTTTTCCCTCTGCAAGATTTCCCTTTTCAATCCTAAGAACCTTTGCCGGATTAACACTCATTTTCTCAATCAGCCCAGGCAGTGTAAGATACCCTGTTCTGACCAGCTCCGTATATCCAAGCGCAAAAGAATTCTCAATCCCTACAATCCCAAATGGCGCTTTTTTCATAGACTGGTTTTTCTCCTCTTCCCCATGCGGCGCATGATCTGTCGAAATAACATCCATCACGCCGTCACGAAGCGCCTCCTTTAACGCTATAACATCCTCTCTGCTTCGCAAAGGCGGATTCATTTTAAATCTTCCATGATCTTGTGTAATCTCATCATCAGACATTGTAAAATGATGCGGGCAGACCTCGCCTGTCACCAAAAGCCCCTGCTCCTTCGCCATTTTCACTAATACAGCGCTGTCTTTTGTCGAACAGTGACAAAGATGAAGTCTGTTTCCTGCTTCCTTTGACATGAAAATATCTCTTGCTGCAATCACATCCTCCACCGCATTGCTAATACCAGGAAGTCCCAACTCTTCTGCCTTTTTTCCTGCATTCATTACACCATTTCCCACCAGGCTTTTATCCTCACAATGCGCAAAAACCGGAATATCACATCTTGCCGCCTCATACAACCCTTCCCTGTAAAGTGCTGTATCCATAACTGATTTGCCATCTTCACTTAACGCAACCGCTCCTGCTTCTTTCATTCCCCGAATATCGGCAAGCTCTTTTCCTGCCTGGCCGACAGTTACTGCCCCAACTGGAAGAACATGCACCGGAGCTTCTTTGGCTCTTTTTAATAAATCCTTTACACGCTCTACACTATCAATCACCGGATTTGTATTCGGCATCGGACAAATTGTGGTTACACCTCCATGTGCTGCCGCTTTGGTTCCTGTCGCAATCGTTTCCTTATATTCAAATCCTGGTTCCCGCAGATGAACATGCAAATCAATCAGCCCTGGCATCACAATTTTCCCTTCGGCATCAATCAGTATTGCATCTTCGTCAAAAAGTCCTGACCCGATCTTTTCTATTCTATTGTCACAAATAAAAATATCACATACCTCATCCCGTTGATTCGCAGGATCTACCAGATGCCCATTCTTTATTAAAATCCGACTCATACATCTCCTCACTTTCCTGTTCCATAAAAAGAGAGCATCTGTCAGGTATGTGCTCTAACAGATGCACTCAAATTTTTAATATAATTCTGCCCGATCCATGTCTTCTAACATTCTCTTATTGTGAATGTATTCTGAAAATTCGTCTGCTTCAATCCATTTATAATCCCTTAAATCATCAATCAAAACGACAGAATCTTCACTCATTTCTGTATCACACAGATATGCCAGCCCAAGATTGCACTCTGCACCAAGCATAAAAGTCCATGTATATAAAATGCTGGCAATCGTAGTTGTCAATCCAGTCTGCTCCTTGATAACACGCATTACCGCCGCATCTGGTGACTCACCAAATTCTGCCATCCCATCAATAAATTCCCATTGATAAGGATCTGCAATATTATCATCATACCATTTTTCAACTGATAAATATCTGTTTTCCTTTCGAACAATTCCTTTTACCAAAATACGGTATCTGTTATTTTCCATATACATCCCCCTTGTTAAAACTTTATTTCGCCGTAATATACTTCTGTGCTGTCAGAAGCTCTGCTGTCAATACCGCACCGCCTGCTGCCCCGCGGACTGTATTGTGGGAAAGGCCTACAAACTTCCAGTCAAACACAGTATCTTTTCTGAGACGTCCCATCGAAACACCAAATCCGCCCTCATAATCTACATCAATAGAAACCTGTGGACGGTTATCTTCTTCCAGATACTGGATAAACTGCTTTGGTGCACTTGGAAGATTTAATTCCTGTGGAAGCCCCTTAAAATCTTTCCATGCTGCCAGAATCTGTTCTTTTTCTGGTTTCTTTCCCTCTTCAAACGTTACAAATACAGCTGCGGTATGGCCATCTAACACTGGTACGCGAATACACTGTGTTGTAATAACAGGACTTTCTGCCTTTACGATCTCTCCATTTTCAACACGTCCCCAAATCCGAAGAGGTTCCTGTTCACTCTTTTCTTCCTCACCACCGATAAATGGAATAATGTTGCGCTCCATCTCCGGCCAGTCTTTAAAAGTTTTTCCCGCACCGGAAATCGCCTGATACGTACAGGCAACTACTGTCTTTGGTTCAAATCCAGCCTTTTTTAGCGCTGTAAGAGCCGGGGTATAACTCTGAATAGAACAATTCGGCTTTACCGCAATAAATCCTCTTGTAGTACCAAGACGCTTTTTCTGTGCCTCAATCACTTCAAAATGCTCTGGATTCAATTCTGGCACTACCATCGGGACATCTGGTGTCCATCTATGTGCGCTATTGTTGGAAACAACCGGAGTTTCCGTCTTAGCATACTCTTCTTCAATCTTTTTGATTTCGTCCTTTGTCATATCCACAGCACTGAAAACAAAATCAACTTTAGAAGCAACCTCATTTACATGACTTACATCCTCAACCACAATCTTTTTCACTGCTTCAGGCATTGAAGTTGCCATTTTCCAGCGTCCACCAATTGCTTCCTCATATGTCTTTCCGGCACTGCGTGGGCTTGCGGCAATCGCAGTAACCTCAAACCACGGATGATTTTCTAATAATGAAATAAATCTCTGTCCTACCATTCCAGTACCACCAAGGATACCTACCTTTAATTTTTTGTCCATATTTCCTCCTTTGAAACATACTTTATTCATAATTTACTGGTCACGGAGTGAACTGTTTTAAATATTACACTATTACTGCCAAGAAGTCAAAATGTATATTGCACATCATAAGAAACTGTCGCAAAATAATTTGCTCTATTTCTTGTCTTTTTCTCTGACAGCACCAACCAAAAATCAGTTACATAGCCCACTATGCGCCCGATTTTTGTCCAGCACTGTCAAAGAAAAATCCTGCGAACTATCTGCAAATTATTTCACGACAGTTCCTAAGAAAAGCAAAAGCTGCTGTTTTTGCAGCGCCAGACGGCATAACTGGATGGTTTTTCGCATGATGTTTAGAATAGCCGTGAATAATAACTCTTACTATAGTGTCAACAAACAAAAACAGAGAACAAGCTTGCCGATTAGTAAAGTTTGTGGTAAAGTTAAGCGAAAGAACACAGACAAAGAAAGAAGGAATTTTACTCATGAAATCTACTCCAGTAAAAGGAACAAGGGACTATCTGCCAGAAGAAATGGCAATCCGTGATTATTTACAGAATGTAATTCTTGAAACCTACCAGGATGCCGGTTTTTCCCGGATTGCAACTCCTGCCATAGAAGATGCTGTTAACCTGGATAAAAGCGATGGTGGTGAAAATCTAAACCTTATTTTTAAAATTTTAAAACGTGGACAAAAATTTACTTCCGCTTTAGATGAAAAAGAAGTAAGCGAGGCTTCCCTTTCTGACATGGGGCTGCGCTACGACTTAACACTTCCGCTTTCCCGTTATTTTGCCAATAACCGGAACAACCTGTTGACGCCGTTTAAGGTGATCCAAATGGACAGGGTATACCGTGCGGAGCGCCCACAAAAAGGACGCCTCAGAGAATTTACCCAGTGTGATATTGACATTATCGGCAATCCTTCCGCAGACGCCGAAATTGATCTAATCCTCACAACCACAAAAGCGCTAAAGCGCATTGGCCTTTCCGAATTTCAGGTAAAAATCAACGACCGCCGCATTTTAAAAAGCATTTTTTCCTATTCTGGCTTTGAAGAAAAAGACTATGAACGCCTTGCCATTATTTTTGATAAATTAGACAAAATCGGAATTGAGGGCATCAAAAAAGAACTTTCTGAAGCAGAATTTAGCACAGAAACAATAAAACGATTTATCGACCTGTTTGAAAGCGGTTCTTTAAATCTTAATTCCATTGGTACAGTCTGTGACGCAGAATATATTACAAGCCTGAAATATATTATTGATACTGTAAATGATGTTTCAGAAAGAGCTTTTCCGATTGTATTTACTCCATCATTGGTGCGTGGACAGGGCTATTACACTGGAACTATTTTTGAGGTAGAAGCAAAAGGCTACCATGGTGCCGTTGCCGGAGGAGGCCGCTATGACAATCTGATTGGAAAATTTGTCAATGAAGAGATTCCTGCTGTCGGTTTCTCCATTGGATTTGAACGTATTTTTGGTATTTTAATGGAACAGGATTACAAAATCCCAGGACAGAAAAAACGCATTGCTGTTTTCTATGATGCCGAAAATTATGCACCGGCACTGACCTATGCAGAAGAACTCAGAAAAGAATATATGGTATCTGCCTTTGAGCGGCCAAAAAAACTAGGAAAGTTTTTAAATAAACTGGAAGCACAAAGCTTTGATGGTTTTGCTGTGTATGGGCAGGAAGATGGCGTGAAATTATTTTAAAGAAACCGCTGGTAACAAATAACCAAACATAACTGATACAGATTGCGCAGGATATCTCTTTGAAGGTGCAGTAAAAAATATGAGCATAGCAGGCCTGCGCAATCGGGTGTGTAGAATAAACTGTGTATTTATCACAGAAAATTCGACACACCACT
>CANSYK010000092.1 GCA_947651225.1 uncultured bacterium
CCATATATGCCATCAGTTTCCGCAAGTCACACAAGTACTTGCTGACCGTTGCCTCACTTTTTTCCTCACTTCTTAAATAAATTTCATATTTTTCTAACATTTTTTCTTTGATAATCCGTTTCATCAATTTTTCCTCTCTTTCCTAAAGCTATAATAATCCCCATGCCGCACCTTTTGCAGCTCAAATAGTGATGAATAAATGCAATAATCATAGGATTTCCCATTTGCTTTTACATTACTCAACAGGGAGCTATAGCAAAATACAAAATCCCTCAGACCAGCTATTACAAAATAATAACGGCCGCAATTCACTGACTTCAAACAGTGAAATTACGACCGCTGTTATTTCCATTATTTTACGCAAAAACTACATTACTGCTTCTCCTTCATAAAATTTTGCCACAAGCAATCCGATAAAACAGCCGGAGACTGTTCCAAACAATACATCGGTTGGATAATGGATTCCCACATACAATCTGGAAAAGGCAATGAATCCCGCCAGAATAAACGCTGTAATCCCATAACGCTTTGGGAGCAGCTTTGCCATAACTGCAGCAGCCGCAAAAGAAGATGCAGAATGGCCTGACGGAAAAGATAAATCAACCGCCCTGCTTACCAAAAGCTGCAAACCATCAATCATCTCATATGGTCTTGTCCGTGCCACCAGATTTTTCAGCAAAAGATTATTAAACACAAAGGAACCAAGCAATGCAATTCCTACTGCCAGTCCAATTTTTCTTGTCTTCTGGTACAACAATAGTACCACCATCATCAAAATCCAAAATAACCCAAAATCTCCAAGATGGGTTATTGCCTCCATCACTGGGTTAAATCCAGAAAATCGGATATTATTTTGAATCCATAATAAAATTTCTGCTTCCATTTTATTTCTCCTAAGTAATACATTCTATGTTTAAACTTAACGATAATTTACCAGATCAGAATTTGCTTTCTCCTTTCGCACAATAATGCTTCTTGCCTCAGGAAAAGAAATCCAAAAAACCTCGCCGTTACTATTCACGGCTAATTTCAGAAAAATCAATTTCCAGACTGTCATAAATCTGTACTCTTATTCGATCTGCAAATGTATATTTTTCCACCTCCTCATGTTCAAAATCATAAACTGTAATGCATTTTTCCATTGAATCTACAATCCAATACTCACGTACTCCTGCAGTACGATACTTAAATAATTTAATATAATAGTCCATGCGCTTACTACCTGGTGAAACAATCTCTATAATCCAGTCAGGACTACCATGACACCCTTTATCATCCAACTTTCCTTCGTCGCATATAACACTGATATCCGGTTCAACATAATTTTTATCATCTCCATCCAGGAACACAGCAAATGGTGCAATAAATGGCTCACAGGTTCCATGATTATCCTGAATATAATTACTGATTTTATTGAAAAGTTTCCCTGCTAATCGCTGGTGTTTTGTACCTGGCGGAGCCATAAAATAAATCTGTCCATCAATCAATTCTGCCCTTTTCCCATCCGGTAATTCATAAATATCCTCTATTGTATGCCCCTCTATTTGCCGTGCTGCCTCCATTTTTATCACGCTCCCTTATTTCCTGATAATCAGCCAACAACTACAGCACAAACTCCTCCGTATTGTAAATATTTTCTCCAATTCCAAGTGCCTGCTTTGCCAGACCATCCGCCATATCATTATAATGGTCATTAGAATGTCCCTTTACTTTGACAAATTCGATTTTCAGCTTATCCTGAACCGACTGAAAATATGACCGATATGCCTTCGTTCCTTCTTTATTCGCTTTCCATGCACCATTACACCATTTTGCAATTCCTTCATAATCGTGATAAATTACAAGATGTTTTATCTGTTTTGACACCGCATAACGCATTGCCGCCTCAGCGCCCTTGATTTCCCCTGCCACATTGTGCATCTGTGCAAGTTCCTTATCCTGAAACCTATGGCAGAACAGCTTTTCCTGTCCCTGGTATAAAATGACCATCCCACAGGAAAAATCACCAGAAATCTTATCAAAACTTCCATCAACGTAAGCCGTCATTGTTTCTTTATTTTTCAAAACTTTAATATTCTGACTTTCCACAAAAACAGTATTTTCCCCTTCTCCTGCCAGATATGCTTCCGCCTCTGCCCTTGTTGTAAAGGACTTAAACTCCGCACCGGAAAATCCTGTTGTCTGTTTCTGGCACTCTGCCCAAGTAGCAAAAATCCCTGTTTTTCTCCCTTTTCTTACTGCATATACTTTTTTTCCCATTTGAATTCCTCCCAACTTAGGAACTGTAAATAAATAACTGCTCAAGATTGCGCAGGATATTTTTCACAGTTCCTGATTATCTTTCCAGTTCCGACAACAGTTCCCTGCGCCTGCTACCAATCAAAAGTTCCTGATTATATTTATGGTAACGTTCACAATCGTATTCTGACAAAAAGACCGCCCCCTCCTGCGACAAGGTAAGTTCTGTAACAAATAACACCATTTCTTCCCCTGCCGCAAAAGCTGTCTCCATAAAATCAAAAGCAAACTCTGTAATTTTTCCTGTCTTTTCTTTTTCCCCAGAAAGCTTTTCTGTCTGGCAGCCGAAACCTTTCTTTGCCTCTTCAAAACTTTCTTTTGCGCCAAGTCCCCCAGAAGGGCATGATTTCTTTAAAACCGCCAAAAGTTTCTCATATAGCTGCACTTCTTTTCTGGTATAAAGGTCTGCTGCCTTTTTCTTTTCCAGGGTTTCCTCTTCCTGTTTTAAAAGAGAAAGGTAACATTCCTTTGGATTTTCTGCCTGCTCTACTTTACTGCGGTACTCCTTTAAAAAAAGATACCATGCATCGGTAAGTTTCTTTTCCATACAAAAAACCGCCATCTCACGAAGCAGCCCATCCAATAAAAGCCCAGTCACGCTTATTTTTTCATCAAATGCAGCACGGGAAATTCTCTGGTAGACTTCTGCATTCACTCTTCCCTGCAAAATTTCCTCAATTCCATAATCATCCTGATATTTCCGGTACAAATCAAGATACGCCGCCACATCCTCTGCCACATCTGCATGGCGTAAATATTCCTGCACTACCTCTTGTGTCACTGGAATCTGTAAGATTTCATATGCTTTTAATAAATCACTAAAATCCTCCCAGCCTCTTGCTGTAACAAACTGCAGGCCGTCCACATCGGCTTCTACCCTGTAAAAATTTTTTGGACGAAGCTCTAAGTAACTTAGCAGGGCAGAATGTATCTGTTCTTTTCTGGCGTATTCCCTCCAGGCACGGTAATCTGTCTCAATATCCATACGGCGCACACGGTCAAGTGTTACCATATCAAACTCCCGGACCGATTTATTATATTCCGGCGGATTGCCCGCTGCAACAATAATCCAGCCTTTTGGTACCGCCTGATTTCCAAAGGTCTTGCACTGTAAAAACTGCAGCATAGCAGGCGCAAGTGTTTCTGATACACAATTGATTTCATCAATAAAAAGAATTCCCTCAGAAAGCCCTGTATCACGCATTTTATGATAAACACTCGCAATAATCTCACTCATGGTATACTCAGTCACAGAATATTCTTTCCCGTCAAATTCTTCTTTTTCTATAAAAGGAAGCCCTACCGCACTTTGTCTGGTATGATGGGTAATCGTATAAGCAACAAGCGCAATGTTACATTCCCTTGCCACCTGTTCCATAATCTGTGTCTTTCCAATTCCCGGAGGCCCCATTAAAAGAACCGGTCTCTGCCTTACTGCCGGAATCAGATAATCCCCTGCACTATCCTTTTGCAGATATGCCTTTACCGTGTTGATTACCTCTTGTTTTGCTTCTTTAATATTCATTTTTATGCCCCTTTCTTTCAGACTGTAAGGAACTGTAAATAAATTAATTACCGTTCCTTACGATTCACGTCCACCCTTTTTATCATGCAGTGAACCCTCAAATTCCTCCCGTTCTAACCTCATGCGGATTGCCCAGACAGGAACCTTTTCTTCCTCATAATCCTCCATAAAAAGAAAAGCTGTCTGAAAATCCGGCTTCTTTTCCGGATAGATTCCCTTTCCATCGGTAAAATATAAAAGACCGCACAAATTTTCAAGTTCTCCATCTGAAAGCAGCTCTTCCACATAGGTAAAAGCTGGCCGAAAGTCCGTCCCACCGCCTCCCTGAATGGTAAAATCTGAAAAAAGAGCTTCTATTTCTTCCTTTCTTGTAATGACAACATCACTTTTCACCTCTTCATCACACTGCAATATATGGAGCCTGCACTGGTGAAAGAAGTTATCCTCCTGGCTTAAAATTTCAAAAGTTTCCTGCAAAAATCCCTGCACCAGTTCTCCACTTGTTGAATAGCTTGTATCCACAACCACTACAAAATCCCGTATCTTTTTTATTTCCCTGCTTTCCAAGGGCTCCACAAGCGGCATATTCCGATAAAACTGCAGTCCATAGGTATAAAAATTCAAATCAAACTCGTCCAAATCACAATGCATCTCTTCATGCAAAACGGCAAACTTCCTTAAAAAATCCCGATACGTCCGACGTGCTTTCCTTGCTTTCATCTGAAAAGCAATCAGTTCCTCGCCTTCATCGGATTCCCTGCCACGTCTTTGCTGTTCCATCTGCGTCTGCCTTGCAATCTTATCCCAGTTTTTCCTGGCAGACTCTGCCTGTATATTTTTTTGTTCCTCCTTAGGCCAAAAAACATGATCATCCGCAAAAAATTCCTGATGCAGCTCCTGTAATTCCTCCGGTTCTTTCTCTAATAAAAAACGGTAAATATATGCCGCTGAAATCCCAGTTCCATTATTTTCAAGGGCTTCATAGGTTCTTTGCCGAATCCATCCAATAATACGCTTTGTACACTTTTGATCTATATGGTCAATCGTATATTCCACCGCAATATCACAGGCAATCCCCCACAAAAACCGTTCCCGCTTCCCTCCAATCCAGAGATGGGAAAACATACAGTGTAAGATTGTATGAAGATACAACCTGTTTAAATAAGCGGCATTCTTTTTAAATACACGAATTAACTGTTCTTTGGAAAAATATAAAACAGAGCCATCCGTCGCAAGTGTTATAATCCTCTTATCCTCTCTTGGCTCCAACGCAGACAACGCAATTCCTAAAAAACGGAACGAAAGAAAAAGCTCATCATGCGTATAGCGCAAAATTTTTTGTGCCATTTCTTCTTCCCACTCTTCCTGCGTCTGTACCACAGGACTTCTTTTCATTGCTGCCTCCTTTCCAAACGGTACACCAATCACTTTCTTATACTTAAGAACGCTCCAGGCAGATCCTAACCACAACGATTCTTTAAAAATCATCAAAAGAATACTGCTCCCGTTTTCCTTTTTCAGACCATTTTTTCTGTGTCCGCAAAAACAAAGCCGCCCCCTCTGTCCAGTCCATGGAAGCGGCAAGCTGTGCGCCCTTTTGTACCTCTTCTTTCTCGAAATATTCTTGTTCTAAACAAAATGGTAAAAGTTTTAAATCCCTTTCCTTTACCAAAATTTCTACAATCCGCATGGCGTATTTTTTCAGATATTCCTCATATTTTCTTTTATTTTCTTCCCGCAACCCTATTGGATAGGAAAGGCGCATCCCTGCCATATAACACAAAGTCTTTACGCTTTCTTCTGCCTGCGCCTGCAAAAAAACTGCATCATATTGTGCCAAATCAACAATCCCCTGACTAAAACACTGTCTGGCCCGAAACCCTTCCCCGGCAATATTTAATTCAAAAATATGTGCCGGGCCAATTTCATCATAGGTTTCACTGTATTCCGGGTAGATTAACACGGCTTCTGTCAGCCCATTTACAACAAATTCTACTCTTGTTTCCAAAGAACGCTGCCCTAAAACCTGCTTTAATCCACTTGGCTCTGTCACACTGCCCAAAACCGTAATATTCTGTAATTTTCTACAGTTCATAAAAGCATCACTTCCAACGGCGGTTAAACCATTTCCAATGGTAAGTTCCTGTAGTCTGTTACATCGATAAAAGCAACAATTTCCTATTTCTGTAATACTTTGTGGAAGAAAAACCTTTTCCAGATATTCTCCACTAAGACATCGGATTGCTTTTTTTGAAAAAAGTATCTGAAATCTCTTTTCAGCCTCGCTGCCTGCCAAACTGTCTGAACAGATTTCAAAGCTTTCAGCCTTTTCTGTTTCGGAAAAACAATAGCTTCCAAGCTCTGTCACCCTTTTCCCCAAGATTGTTTCCGGCACCAAAACTTGTGGTGAAGTCCCAAACATCCGGAAAATGCAAACTGTCCCCTCTGGCATTCTTTTATACCAATACCAGTTTTCTGTTAAATTATCCTGCATATTAAAGAGAATCTCCTGCATATTTTAAAATTTCATCAACAAATCCAAGCCCTACCTTATATAGTATAAACAAAATGGTAACTGCCAAAACAAGTACAAGAATACGGTACAAAATATAAGCAATCGCATAGGATTTTTTATATGGCGGCGTCTTTTTACGGACTGCCAGAACCAATATGTAAAGAAAACCAATGATTGGTACTTTTGTAATACATAACACCTGAAACCACTCCCCAACTTTTCCATAACGCTGCAGCCTCGTCGGTTTTGTCTGCCTTTTTTTCGGCTTTGGCTGATTCAATTGAAGCTGCTTTACAGGTTCTTTTGGCTGTAACTGTTCCTGTGGTTTAAGATTTGTCGGCTGAAATTCTGTCGGCGGCAAATTCTCTTTTTGTCTTTTTTCTGTTGTGTCTTTTGAACCCATCTGTTATCCTCCTGTCAGAGTATTTCTAAAATCAATTTTTTACTCCGTGTCATCTGGTTCCGATGTCGCATTTGGTTTTGCGGTTGGCTGCACCGGCTGCATACTGTGTGTTGATGAATTCTTAATCGGAAGCGCCCTTAAATATGCTGCATTTTTTTCTAAAGATTGCTTTAAAGACGCATACTCACTATAGTTTTTACAAGCTTCCACTGCTTCCTTTGCACTGGCAATTAACTCCTCTGAATTAGATGGCAGATATTTATATGTCTTTAACTTTTTAATACGGCTCTTAGCAAGTTTAATACGGCTCTCACGAAGCTGTTTGGCAACCGCCTCCCGGGAAGCCTGCTGCCGCTCTTTTGCAATCAATTCATACTCCTCTTGCTGCGCCTTGCTATATTCGGTTGCCGCCTTGCTCCAATTCACATTGACATCCTTTAAGGATTCATATTTTCCTTTTAATCTCTTCATAAAGCTTTTGCGCACAGTATCATTCTCAAGCGCAGCAATCATATCCTGTAACTCTTCATATTCTTCATTAAACTTATAGTAATCTGAAAGGCTCTCCAACGTCATTTTTTCGAATGCCCTCAGACGTTTCCGTACTGCTTTTTCCTGCTTTTTATCCTCAAGCTGTACAGCATATTCTGCCTTCTCAGATAATATTTTAGTAGAAAAATAATCTTTCCCGTCTGTCCTTTTCTCCTCCCCGCTGCTTTCTGTCCCTTTCACTATGCCACCATTTTTATTATATTTAGCAAGGCAGATTGTCTCCGGCATCGTAAAATCAAGCGGCTCCAGATTTTTATGGATTTCGTCCATATAACTTTTCCAGATTTTGCCAGTAACAGAAGCCCCTGTTGCTCCCGGCATGGCTCTTGGTGTATCATAGCCAGCCCATACTACTGTTGTATAGTATTTCGTATATCCACAAAACCATACATCCTTTCCTGAATTTGCTGTACCAGTCTTACCTGCGCCAATCTGTTTATGATCCAGCTTTAGAGCATGCCCTGTTCCATATGATTCATTGAGGACACCTTTTAGTACATCTGTCATCATCCATGCAGCATCTGCCGAATATACCTGTACTTCTTCCTCGGTATTCTTATAGATCGTACCATCCGATACCCGCTCAATCTTTTTAATACAAGTCCTGTCACTGTAGCTTCCCCCATTTGCCAGTGTGGAATACCCTTTTGCCATGTCTACCACCCGGACACCTTCCGTAAAACCACCTAAGGAGAGCGCCAGATTGTCATTATCAATATAACTCAAATTATGAAAATGCATGTTATCCAGAAAAGACATTCCATATTTGGGGGTAATTGTTTCAAGTACCTGCCAGGCAATCGTATTAATCGAACGTGCAACCGCTTCACGGATTCTGACCGCTCCCCGGTAAGAACCACCAGAATTTTTCGGCCCATTTTCAATTGGCTTGTCTACCATCAAAGTGGAGGGAGAATATACTCCTGATTCAAACCCCGGCGTATAATCTATTAATGGCTTAATAGAACTTCCCGACTGCCTTGCCGACAGATATGCCCGGTTATAAACATCTTTTGTGCCCCGCCCTCCCACAATGGCAACCACATAATTTGTTTCATTATCCACACAGACCGCAGCTCCCTGTAATGCATATTTTCCACTACTCTTATCACGCTCCTTGTTGTAGGCAAGCCCCTGATTCACTGCCTTTTGCAGCTTTTTCTGCTTGGCCATATTGATTGAGGTATAGAGCTTATACCCACCAGCCCGAATATCGGTACATTTCTGGTTATAGATCTCACTGTATCTTTCATGGTATTCTTTATAATCTTCTTCATCTGCAAAGGTATACTGAAATTTAAATTCTTCCTTTTCCATCAAAGCAAGAGCCGCACAGTGAATCGCATAACTTGTCACATAACTTTCATTGCTACCATCTTCCGCAATCTGCAAAGCCTTAAGTTTCTTCTTTACAGCAACATTATACTCTTTCTGTGTGATAACATTTTGCTGCCACATTGTCTTTAATACCGTATTTCTTTTTTTCAGGGCAGCCTCCGGGTGCGCCACCGGGTCATAACGGGAAGGGTTATTGGAAATACCAACCAGCATTGCAGCCTCCTGTGGCTCCAAATCGGCGCAGCTTTTCCCAAAATAATACTGACTTGCCGCTTCCACCCCATAACAACGGTTTCCATAAAAATTGCTGTTACAGTAAAACTCCATAATCTGGTCTTTTGAAAACTCTGCCTCTACCACAGGCGCCAGTATAATTTCTGCTATTTTTCTTGTATAATCCTTATCCTGAGTCAAAAGATTGTTTTTGATAATCTGCTGGGTAATCGTGCTTCCGCCCTGCTTGATTTCCATATTATTTTTTAAGAGAGAAACTCCGGCACGCAGAGTTGCAAGAACATCTACACCACCATGTGTCTTAAAACGCTTGTCCTCCACAGCGATATAGCCGTTATAGATATAAGGGGAAATATTTTTAATCTCTACATATGTATAACGTCCGGTATTGACCGAACCAATCTGTTTTCCCTTCGCATCATAAATAACGGTATCCTCTGTCATAATAAAATCATCTGCACTTAAATTTACCAATTTATCAAACACCTGTTCCCTGGCATCCGTCACCATTGGCAATACTTTTATGTAAACGCAGATTCCGGCAATCATGCATATCACAAAAATTGACGCAAGAATTCCAAGCATTGCGCCAAAAACACTGGAAACCACACCTGCATAACTCACAACAGTCCCTACAATAAGCCGTATTCCATCTGTAACCCCTGTCACCATTTTAGAAAAGAATTTTTTGATGCCCATATCAGTACCTCCTGTTCCATTTTGATATCCCGCTGCTACTATTCACGGCTATTTTAAACGTCATGCGTAAAACCAATAGCAACACCCCACTATATTATACTTCTCAATCGCACTTTTTTCAAGTTGACACCCCATTCTTACTTCGGTACAATAAAAGGCAGGTTGAAAAATTATTGATTGAATGGAGATATCTTTATGAAGCAAAGTAAACAACGCTCCCATTTTGGCTTTATCGGCTTTGGGCTGATTGGCGGCTCTATTGCCCGTGTACTTAGAAACTTATACCCCGAAAGCCACATTATTGCTTACAATTATTATGAAACAAAGCCCCACGCCCGCCTGGAACTTGCCAGACAGGAAGGAACGCTTTCCTTAGTCAGCACTTCACTTTCTGACTTTTCTTCCTGTGAAGTAATTTTTCTATGTGCGCCAGTACTGACCAATATCTCTTATCTAAAAAAACTGGCACCTTATTTAGGCCATGACTGCATTATAACAGATGTTGGAAGTGTAAAAGGCAACATACATAAAGCGATTGACGAGCTTGGCTTAAACCGCCAGTTTGTCGGCGGCCATCCCATGACTGGTTCTGAAAAAACCGGTTATGAAAACTCCAATGCTGCCATTTTGCAGGATGCCTGGTATCTGTTAACACCCACAAAAGTTACCAAACCGGAATATACAGAATGGATGAAAAACTTCGTGAATTCTTCCGGTTCTTACTGCATGGTATTAGATGAAACTTCCCATGACGAGATTACGGCAGGAATCAGCCATGTCCCACATATTATTTCGGCAGCTCTTGTAAATACCGTAGCATCCCATGATAAAAATGGTACTTATAAAAAACTTGCGGCAGGCGGTTTCCGTGATGTCACACGTATTGCCTCTTCTTCACCAGAAATGTGGGAAAATATCTGTTTAAGCAATAAAGACAGCATTCTGGATTTTCTTGATGAATATATTAAAAACTTGCGGCAGGCGAGGTCAGAAATTGAAAAAGGGGACAGCAGCGCACTCACAGAGTTTTTCAGCAGTGCAAAAACATACCGGGATACCATTCATTTTAAAGAAACAAAAAACAGTTCTAAAGAACTGTGAATAATATCTCTCAAAGAACACAGTTCTTTGTATGGCTACTATACTAATTGGAGCCGCAAAAAATGCGGCATGGAGGATTACTATGCAGATTTTAGAAGGATTAAACCCACAGCAGGAAGAGGCAGTAAAGCATTTTAAAGGCCCTCTTCTCATACTGGCAGGTGCAGGCTCTGGAAAGACAAGGGTACTGACACACCGAATTGCCTGGCTGATTGAAGAATACAATGTAAATCCCTGGAATATTCTGGCACTCACCTTCACCAATAAAGCAGCAGGGGAAATGCGTGACCGTGTTGACAAAATTGTTGGAGAACGGGCTATCGATATCTGGGTGAGCACTTTTCACTCAACTTGCGTGCGCATTTTACGGCGTCACATTGAAGCGCTTGGCTATGGGCGAAGTTTTACGATCTATGATGCGGATGACCAGAAAACATTAATGCGTGATATCTTAAAATATCTAAATATTGATTCCAAAAAATTCAAGGAGCGTACGGTATTAAATGCCATTTCCTCCGCAAAGGACGAGCTGATTACAGCAGAGCAGTATGAACTGCGGGCACAGGGTGATATGGTAAAGGAAATCTATGCCCGCTGCTACCGTGAATACGAAAAACGGCTGTTTGACTCTAACGCACTGGATTTTGACGACCTGATCTGTAAGACAATCCAGCTTTTTCAGGAGAATGAAGAGATTCTTGCCTACTATCAGAACCGCTTCCGTTTCATTATGGTAGATGAATATCAGGATACTAACACAGCACAGTTCCGCCTAATCAGCTTAATGGCAAAGTACCATGACGAAGATGGTTCTGTTTTACATAACCTCTGTGTTGTAGGGGATGACGACCAGTCGATTTACAAATTCCGTGGAGCCAATATCTACAATATCCTGAATTTTGAAAGCCTGTACCCAGAAACAAAGGTTATACGCTTAGAAGAAAATTACCGCTCCACACAAAATATTCTGGATGCGGCAAATGCTGTTATAAAGAATAATGAAGTCCGCAAAGAAAAGTCCCTCTGGACGCAAAAGCCAAAGGGAGAAGCAATCCATTTTACACAGTATTATAACGAGTATGAAGAGTCGGGCAATATTGCTGACTCCATTGCAGATGCCGTAGCAAACGGTACTGCTTCTTATAAAGATTTTGCTATCCTGTATCGGACAAACGCACAATCCCGTGTATTTGAGGAAAAGCTGGTATTACATAACATCCCTTACCGGATTGTCGGCGCTGTAAACTTCTACCAGCGCCGGGAGATTAAAGATTTACTTGCCTATCTGCGCACCATTGAAAATGGCATGGACGACATCAGCGTAAAACGAATTATCAATGTGCCAAAACGAGGCATCGGACTGACCACTATTGACCGTATCTCTAATTATGCAATTGACCACGAAACCAGCTTTTACAGCGCTTTACAGAGTTATGAATATATTGATGGTATCGGACGCAGCAGCGCAAAGCTGGGAGCATTTGTCAGCCTGATGGAATCTTTCAAACGCCATCTGGAAGAACCATCGTATGGACTGGAAGACTTACTTCGTGAAATTATTGAAGAAACAGGTTATGTCCGCTTATTAGAGGAGGAAGATACCGATGAAGCACATGGAAGAATCGAAAATATTGAAGAACTAATCAGCAAAACCGCAGCCTATGAACAAAGTGCCGAAAATCCTACTTTAAGCGGATTTTTAGAAGAAGTTGCCCTGGTTGCTGATATTGATAACGTCGATGAAAGTAACGACCTTGTTCTTCTGATGACGCTGCACAGTGCAAAAGGACTGGAATTTCCTTATGTTTATTTAGTCGGTATGGAAGAAAAGGTTTTCCCAAATTATGCCGCCGTTGTTTATGATGACCTGGAAGAATTAGAAGAAGAACGCCGTCTTTGTTATGTTGGAATTACACGGGCCATGAAAAAACTATTCTTGAGCTGTGCCAGTATGCGTTTTAGAAACGGGGAACAACAGTTTAACCGTCCCTCCCGTTTCATTACAGAAATTCCCCGCTACCTTTTAAAGGCGCAGATTCCTGTAAACGAAAAGAAAAAAACTTCTTCCTCACTCAGCGCTGAAGAATTTATAAAGAAACAGGCAGCAGAACTTAAAAAAGTGCCTTCCAAAGGCAGCAGTATTGCTACAAACTATAGTTCTTCTTCCCACCCTGCCGCAACAAGCAGTATCGCCACAAATTATAGTTCTTCCTTTAATCCTGTGGCAGAAAAAATTGTAAAACAGCAAAAGCACCACCAGGCAGACACAAATTCTCTGTTTTCAGGAAATCCTATGATTTCAAAAGGATTTCCTTCTGCTTCCGCAAAAACAGCTGCCATTGACTATACCATTGGCGACCGTGTATCACATACACGCTTTGGAGAAGGAACCGTTACACAAATGAAGGAAGTTAACGGAGATCATCAGGTTACAGTGGCATTTGAAGGGGATATCAACCGTAAAATGATGGCTTCTTTTGCAAAATTAAAAAAGTTATAGATATTATGTCATAAATGTGGTATACTAGAGCGTGTTTGAAAATTGCTTTTTACTTTTTTGTTACTGTTTACAGCGATTTTCAAAAAAACGAAAAGTTGTACCTTTACAGACCGGTTGTAAGTGGTAGCTTATTAGTGGTAACACGAAAATATAAAGGATAGAAAGGATGGATACTTATGTCTAACAAGGTAGAAGAGCTTCTGAACTCAGCTAAAATTAACGAATTGCTTCACAAGAAAGAATTAGAAGAAAAGAACAAGAACACAATCATCATTGTTCTCGCTGTCATTGGCGCTGTTGCTGCCGTAATTGGTATTGCTGTTGCCGTATACAAATATATGACACCGGATTATCTGGATGATTTTGATTCCGATGATATGTATGACAACTTTGATGATGATTTCATTGAATTTTCTGACAACAAACCTGAGGCTGAAGACTAATATCAATATCATTGAAACAAAAAATTACAATACCGGAATGGGGTTCCATTTCGGTATTTCCATGTCTAATAGTTACAGCTCATAATCATGCAAAAAAAAGAAATATTGAGCCATAATTGAACGATACAGAAACGGAGGAACATATGAAACTTTGGGGCGGACGATTTACAAAAGAAACAAACCAGTTAGTACACAACTTTAATGCTTCCCTTTCTTTTGACCAGAAATTTTTTGAAGAGGATATTGCCGGAAGCATTGCACATGTTACCATGCTTGCCAAACAGGAAATTATAACCAAAGAAGATAAAACTGCCATTATAGACGGCTTAAATAGCATCTGTGATGATATCAAATCCGGAGCATTAGTCATTGACGAAGAACATGAAGATATTCACAGTTTTGTGGAAGCCCACCTGACTGAACGGATTGGGGAAGCCGGAAAACGCCTTCATACTGGGCGAAGCCGCAATGACCAGGTGGCATTGGATATGAAACTTTATACCCGCAAAGAAATAAAAGAGATGGAAAACCTGTTAAAAGGGTTGTTGGAAAGCCTGCTACGCATTATGAAAGAAAATACAGAAACCATTATGCCAGGTTTTACTCATTTGCAGAAAGCACAGCCAATCACCCTTGCACATCATATGGGCGCTTATTTTGAAATGTTTCAAAGAGACCGTTCCCGTCTCCATGACATTTATGAACGAATGAACTACTGCCCTCTTGGCTCTGGTGCATTAGCAGGTACGACCTATCCGCTTGACAGGGAATATGCTGCTTCCTTGCTTGACTTTTACGGTCCTACCCTAAACAGCATGGACTCCGTATCAGACAGGGATTACCTAATCGAATTCTGCTCAGCAATGTCTATTATTATGATGCACTTAAGCCGTTTTTGCGAGGAAATTATTATCTGGAACACAAATGAATACCAGTTTATTGAAATTGATGATTCCTATTCTACTGGTTCAAGCATTATGCCGCAGAAAAAGAATCCAGATATTGCGGAATTAATCCGCGGAAAAACAGGACGTGTTTATGGCTCCCTTACCTCTCTTCTTACTACAATGAAAGGCCTTTCCCTTGCCTACAATAAAGATATGCAGGAAGATAAAGAATTTGCTTTTGATGCCATCGACACCACAAAAGGCTGTATTGCATTGTTTCATGGAATGCTTGATACGCTTACGCTCCGAAAAGATAAGATGCGTGCCAGCGCAGAAGGTGGTTTTACCAATGCCACGGATGCTGCTGATTACCTGGTCAACCATGGTGTTGCCTTTCGAGATGCGCATGGCATTGTAGGAAAACTTGTCCTCTACTGTATTGAAAAAAACATTTCCCTTGGCGAAATGAGTTTAGAGGAGTATAAAGCCATCAGCCCTGTATTTGAGGAAGATATTTATGACGCCATCTGTATGGAAACCTGTGTTTCCAAGCGAAACACGATTGGCGCTCCAGGGCAGGAGGCTATGGCAAAGGTAATAAAAATTTATGAAGAATACCTGAGAAAATAGGGACATTTTACAACTATGGAAGGAAAAAAGGAAAGGAATTTTGTTCCTGACCAAATATGAAAATGGAAAGAGAACGACTAGGATCAAGAATGGGATTTATCCTGCTATCGGCAGGATGCGCAATCGGAATTGGAAATGTATGGAGATTTCCCTACGTTGCAGGAGCTCATGGTGGGGGATTCTTTGTACTCTTCTACCTGTTTTTCCTGATTATTATGGGCGTGCCAGTTATGACAATGGAATTTGCCGTAGGGCGCGCCAGCAGAAAAAGCATTATCCGCAGTTTTCAGGAATTAGAAAAACCAGGACAAAAATGGCACTTAAACGGATACCTGGGAATGGCTGGTAACTACCTCTTAATGATGTTTTACACTACCGTAGCTGGCTGGATGCTTTATTACTTCTATCAAATGCTTACTGGAAAATTTCAGGGAAAAAACACAAAGCAGGTAGGAGAAATGTTCCAGAGTATGCTTTCCAGCCCACAAATTCTGACAACAGCCATGGTCATTATTGTAACTGCGGGTATTTTCATTTGCTCTATGGGGCTGCAAAAAGGGGTGGAACGAATTACCAAGGTCATGATGAGCCTTTTACTTGTCATTATCATTGTCCTGGCAGTCCACAGCTTTACCTTAAAGGGTGGAGTCGATGGTTTAAAATTTTATCTGCTTCCTGATTTTCAGAGAATGAAGGACGCTGGTATCTGGGAAACCATCACAGCCGCCATGAACCAGGCCTTTTTCACTTTAAGCCTTGGTATTGGCGCTATGGGAATTTTTGGCAGCTATATTGATAAAAAACGCAGCCTGTTAGGCGAGTCCCTTAATATTGCCGTCTTAGATACCTTTGTGGCATTAGTATCAGGATTCATTATTTTTCCATCCTGCTTTGCCTTTGGTATCAGCCCAGACCAGGGACCTGGCCTGATTTTTATAACATTGCCTAATGTCTTTAACGAAATGACAGGCGGACGGATCTGGGGAACACTGTTTTTTATCTTTATGACATTTTCCGCATTTTCTACTATACTGGCCGTATTTGAAAATATTATTTCCTGCGGTATGGATTTGTTCCACTGGAACCGAAAAAAATCCTGCTTTATTAACCTTGTGGCAATCATTGTCCTGTCCCTGCCTTGTGTATTTGGCTATAACCTTTTGTCTGCAATTCAGCCGCTGGGAGCAGGCAGCACTATATTGGATTTGGAAGACTTTCTGGTAAGTAATCTGATATTGCCGATTGGCTCCCTTTGCTATCTTCTGTTCTGTGTCACACGTTTTGGATGGGGATTTGACAAATATATGAAAGAAGCAAATACTGGAGAAGGGGCAAAGATACCACAGTGGATTCGGATTTATGTAACATATCTCCTGCCTGTGCTTTTGTTGTTTTTAGTCATCAAAGGTTTAATCTGACAAAATTTTTGAGGAAAGAATACTGGACAAGCTTACAATGGCAGAGATAAAGGGGCGAAATGATTCGCCCCTTTATTCATATAGCGAAAAGAGTGTCTTAAGTGTATCATGTCCAGTAAATGCCTTTATAATTTTCCAACCGTCATAATTTCGTTTCAAATTCTTCTCAACTGGTGTAAAACCCAAATCCATATACACTTTACACGCTAGCCAGGTATTCGTTTGTGTAGGGATTTTAGCATGTTTATATCCTAATCCATTCATTGCCCGGAGTACATACGTTATGAGAGGTTTTGATAGCCCCTTCCCTTGGTATTCTCTTTTTATAGCCACCCAATGAAGCCAGCCATCATTGGATGTATCCCTTCCATAAATATTATAAAATGCCGTAGCTGTGGCTATCTTTTCACCATCACTTGTTTCAATAAAAAACATTCTGTTTGGAAGTTCATCAAGCTTCTCAGCATAATAACGATTCCATGCTTCTAATCCTTGCTCATAATCAGCAAATTCTTTGGCAGATATTTCTATCTCAATCCATGCATCTCTATCATTGTTGGCATATGCAGCAAAGTGATAGCCTTCTGGAAGTTCATATTGAGGAACTTGCGTAATATCGCTTTCCAACAAAAGCTCATAATAACAAATTCGTTCATCATGATTATCAAATTGATCAATTGCAATCTGTGGTAAACGCAACTCCAAAGCTTCTTTGATTTGCTTTTCGATATTCTTAATATATGTTATTCTATTGATAGTATTTCGCACCTCAGAAATCCCCAAACTCTGCTCCGCTTCGTCAGTACACCTTCCCAGTGCCCTTTGAATATTATATTCTAACCATTCTACCCAAGTATATGCCAATCCAAACACACTACTATATGCCCGAAAACAATTATCATATGCTTTCAGATAACCATCAAAAAAAGCAATAACCTTTTCAATATCCAAACTACATGTTGTAATCCCTGACCATTGAAGCGCCAACTGGAGTGCATGAGAAATTGGATTACCATAGTCAAGGCATTCCAAATCTATTACTCTTGGATTCCCTTTATCCCACATGACATTTTTCGGGTCCATATCCCCGTTAGAAACACACATGATATCTGGCAAAGAAGCTCTTGCCAGATTCAATTCTCTCTCGGCATAAGTTAGTAATTGTACATTATCAGCCAGAATAGAAGCAATTTCATTCTTTTCACTATATGCCTTATCTACATACTCCTGCCAATCAATTTTACTTAATTGCGGTTCTTCATGAGGAATACTCATAGGACTAATTGCGTGTATTCTACCAAGAGTATTTCCGGCAATGGTGCAAGCTTCGTTTGAAATATTATTCCAATCAGTAATATGCCCATCCTGCCAATGGAATATATAAAAGTAATGTCCATCTATATTCTGCATTTTTTTACCAAAAATAACAATAGCGGGTACGATAGGAATATTCTCTTTTTCCAAAAGAAATTCTATTTTTTCTGCCCGGTTGTAAGTATCAAGTACTCCTTCTCTCCCCATTATCTCTGGATTAAGGTGCTTAACGGCATATTTTCCAGAGTTGGTTTCTACTCTGTACATTCTATGTATAAAGCCGCCAAATACTGGCTCAATTGGGAAGCTGACAGTTCCAAAGCCACATTGCATCATCAAGTCTGCTATTAATTTATCAATCGCATAATCCTTCAATACTAATACCCTCACTTTATATTGTAAAATGCTGTCCAAAGTTACATTAGTGTCTGCTGATTAAGCAGATATTTGCAAGTTCCAATTTTTGTACTCTGCCCATTTGTACAAAAATTGGATCAGATGTAAAAAAGCACAAAGTATTTGTT
>CANSYK010000093.1 GCA_947651225.1 uncultured bacterium
CTCCCACAAAGTGTGAAGCACATCTTGCAAAAAGCAATTTTCAAACACGCTCTAGTAGCGGAGTGACCAGTAACCATTTTTTGTATAATTGGAAAAAGGCGGCATAGTTGTGAGCGTGTAAGGGGAGTTGGTAAATATGGCAAGAACCATTGCAGTGGGTGCCGCAGCACTTTGGGGATATTTTGAAAAAAACAGCGCATACAGCGCAGAAAAGAGGATAATTATGGATATTAAGACAATGCAAAAGGACATGGTAGCAGCAATGAAGGCGAAGGATAAGGTGAGGAAGGATGCGGTTTCATCTTTGATTTCTGCAGTGAAGAAGTTAGCTATTGATGAGGGAAAAAGGGAGGATATTCCTGAGGAATTGGTGGACAGAGCTGTGTTAAAGGAAGTTAAGACGGCAAAGGAGCAAGTGGAAACCTGCCCGGCAGAAAGAGAGGATTTAAGGGCAGAATATCAGGCGAGGCTTGATGTCATTATGGAGTATGCGCCGAAAATGCTCAGCGTAGAGGAAATTGAGGAAATCTTAGCCACCAGGTATGCAGAGGTGGTTGCCACGAAGAATAAGGGACAGATTATGAAAGCTGTGATGGCGGACTTGAAGGGAAAGGCAGACGGCAAGGACATTAGCCAGGTAGTGGAGAAACTTTGCCGATAGTGTGATATATTCAGAAAACCAATCATTTCCCTTTGGTTTTGCTCTTAACGGGACGAAATAGGGGAGAACGTTTTTATAGTGACAAATATGTTGACATAGAATTGTAATGTGTGTACAATAAGAAACGATGGTTCTGGATGAACCGACGGCTGCTTTAGACACTTATGCAGAATATGAAATTTATAAAAATTTCAGTGAGATTACAGAAAGTAAGACATTGATTTCTATTAGCCATCGGTTATCCTCCTGCCGTATGTGTGACAGGATTCTTGTGCTGGACGAGGGGGAAGTTTTGCAGGAAGGAACCCATGAGGAGCTTGTTAAAGACCTGGATGGGAAATATTATGCACTGTGGAGTGCACAGGCACAGTACTATTCCAACTGATTGTTATTTCTGAATAGTAATTTAAAAACTGTCCTGATAAGCGGCTGTATAAAGAACAACTGGGTAAAAAATGCAAATGGGAAGTTAAAGCATACAAGTTTCAGCCAGTTTGCAAGCAGCGTGAAAATATTAAATCCCGCATAATATGGGTAATAAAAGCATGCTGCCAGAAAGCTCATTGCCGGGCACATCAATCCTACTGTTGCACAGATAATGGCGCTTTCAAAAATGACCGGATGGGTTTTTCCTATTTCAAAATTTTTGCAGGCAAACTTGAAAGAACAAGGGCTTCCCATGATACATTCCAGTCCATAGGCAAAGACAAATTCAATCAAAACTACTGCCCATATAGGCATCATCTTTCCAAACATATAGACACCGCCTTGTGCATTTATTGCATGAATCACAGAATCAGCACCTGTAACCTGCATCAGCGTTGAACCATTGACTACATATAAACTGTAAAATACATATGCATGAACTGTTACCAGAACAGTCAGAAAGGCAAATACCATCCTCTGAAATTGATTTTTTGGCATAATTTTTCTCCTTTTTGGCACACAAAAACACAGGCAGGCTTTGCGCAATCTTATTCGGAACTAAAACATGTTCCGTAATCAGCTTTACGTGCAAAGCACTACCTGTGTCATCATGTATGTTTTTCTTTTTTGCTATTCAATTACTTTGGCATTTTACCATAAGGATTGAAAAAAAGTCAACCTTTTTTTCAACGCTGTTTAGAATAGCCGTGAATAGTAATGAACAGTAACCATGATTTGTCAGCCTGAAAAAAGCAGTCATAAAAAAGGGTTTATCTTTATTTGCTCAAACACGAATCCAAATCCCTGACAATGTCTGCAAGTGTAATTGAGTCCATTTCCTGTTCCATTGCTTTTTGAACACGCTCCAATTTTTCATCAAGCACTTTATGGATGTTTCTGCCAACCGGACATTCCATATTGGGATTTTCATGGAAATGAAATAATTTGCCATCTTCTATACATTCCACAGCCTTGTAGATATCCAGAAAAGTGATTTCATCAAGAGGTTTGGTAATGGCAGTGCCACCTGTTCCTCTTTGCACGCTGACAAGTCCGGCTGCCTTTAATTGCAGTAAGATTCTGCGAATCACAACAGGATTTACTTCCACGCTGGATGCCAAAAAATCACTTGTTACTTTTCTTTCCTTTTCAAAAGTGTTAATACATGAAAATATATGGATGGCTATTGTAAATCTGCTGGATATCTGCATAAGTAAAACCTCTCTTTACTTCTAATTCTGCTTCATTATAATTAAATTTCATACTAATGTCAACGACGGTTATTTATGGGGGCATACAGCGTTGGAAACGCTACTGTTACTGGTAACGGAGTGGACAGTAACCTACTGAGATAGTCGACTGCAACAAACTACCATGCACCCAATGGTTGCCGGATTGGAACGCATGAGTAGATTGCTTGTGGGAAATTGGTAAAGTATAATGATTAGTGAGGAGGGAATCAGAATGGAATTTAAGGAAAAACTGCAATTGTTGAGAACAAATATGAAACTGTCACAGGAAGAACTTGCAAATAGACTGGATATATCAAGGCAGTCTATAACAAAATGGGAGAATGGCCAATCGTTTCCAGATATTCAGAACCTTATACGGTTGAGTGAGATTTTTAAAGTTTCCATTGACAGGCTTGTAAAGGAGAATGACATCTGTACAGTAAAGCTCTTTTGTGAACAGAAATATCCCATGCAGGATATCAGGATTTTTTTAGTCAGAGCGAAGAACAATACCTATATTACAGGGGAAAATGAGATTTTGTCTTCACAGCCTGGCTCCCACGATTTCAAATATGAAGATGGGGATTATCTGTATATGGATACTTATCTTGGCGGTCAAAATTTTATAGGTGGAGAACGAATTTGGGTGAAAGGTTGTGCAGTGTGGGCAATGAATTATTATGGGCAGAGCTTGAAAGAAAATTTCGATATTACTTTTTTAAAGGAAGCGCTTTCCAAAGTTTCGGTTGCAATGCCATTCCGGGGACCGGAATTTTATCAGAAAGGGGATTTTATGTATCAGTGCCAGGTACAGGGGGATTTTGAATATTTTACAGGGGAGGAAAGGATATACTGTAGACAGGAAAAGGTATATGTTTGTATGTTTCATGGAGGGATTGTTTTGTGAATATAACAGAAAATGAAATCATGGTAAAGGATCTGGTTACAAAATCAAAGCTTCCGGCAAGTGATTATGTGATAAATCCTTATGTCGGATGCCCTCATGGGTGCAGGTACTGTTATGCTTGTTTTATGAAGCGATTTACGAGCCACAGTGAGGAATGGGGGAGTTTTATTGATATTAAACGGTGTGATAAGCCAATAAGTAAAAAGAAGCTGCAAGGAAAGTCGGTCTTTCTGTCATCTGTGACAGATTGTTACAATCCATTTGAGAAAAAGTATGGGAATACAAGGAAAATACTGGAGCAGTTGGTTTCTATTGACTGTGAATTAAATATCTCAACAAAATCCCATCTGATTTTAAGAGACATTGATTTGCTGAAACAGTGTAAAAAGCTGAAAGTTTCAGTATCAGTCAATACATTAGATGAGCAGTTCAAAAGCGATATGGATTATGCCAGCAGCATTGAAAAACGACTTGAAACGCTGGAAACCTTGCATAAAAGTGGCATTTATACCGTTTTATTTATGTCACCTATCTTTCCAGGCATAACGGATTGTAAGAAAATTATAGAGAAAACTTGTGGATATGTGGCTGAATACTGGTTTGAAAATTTGAATCTGCGAGGGAGCTATAAGCAGGATATCCTCGGTTATATAAAAGAAACTTATCCACAATTGGGAAAATTGTATGATGATATATATGTAAAAGGAAATAAGGAATTCTGGCATAATCTTTCTGGTGAGATTGAGACATATTGTGATATACATTCAATAAAACATATCATATATTTTTACCATAGTGAGTTGGTAAAATCAAAATTAAATTTGAAAAATTGAATAAAGGTAACAGATGTATTTTTAGGGCTATCAGCAGAGGAGGGAGTGTCAAAGCCTGATAAAAAGATTTGACATTTTTGATTTGGTTTGGTAAGATTAACCATGGTTGGGAAAGACTAACGTACTTTTGCGTCAGGCAGGAGTACAATTTTTTTGACGATTGGTTAGTGGAGGCTAATATGTTATAGTTGTACAAAACAATGAGTAGTTCCTATACTGAGTAATAAAAATTATCAAACAACAGGAGGTTTCAAATGCGTAGAAAGGAATTCTTATGTAAAATGACAGCAGCGCTTTTATCTGCTGCCATGGTTGTCACCTGGACACCAGTGAATGGTCAAACAAGAGTTGATGCAGCAGGAGTAGAACTGGCGCAGGATGAATTTCCGTTTGGAAGTGCCGGAACAAGATTTGCGGCTGGCGAATATTCGCTGCCGGTTGCTTTGATGAAAAGCGCAGATATCACATCTGCTTCTATGGCAGGCAGTTGCATTAAAGACGGAAAAATGACAGTGAATCAGGATGGAACAGCAGACATTACTATTGGTCTGCAGGCAGTAACTATGATGTCTGTCAGCGAGTGGGCAAGTGGCTGGAATATCTATACAGGAGACTTAAGCAGCGATAAAAAGCCTGCTGAGTATACAGAAAACAGTGAGGGGAAAGTAGACAGTATTACATTCCGCCTGCCGGAAAACACCATGGATGGTGTATATGTGGAGATGTTTATTTCTGCTATGAACAGTAACCAGCAGGGATATCTTGCTTTTGATTTTGCAAAGGCTGCCGGGGTGAGCGGTGGAAATACTGCAGAAAAGAAAACTGGTACTGCAAAGGTACAGCAGTTTGGAAGTTATGATGTCAATGTAGCGGTTTCTGTCTTAGAGGGAAAAATTACTGGTGTTGAGGTAGAAGGTGCAAATTTTGACGGTTCATATGCAGATTACAACAAAGTAAAGCTGCAGTCTGCTGCAGATGTGCTTAAAGCAGCTTATATTGGTAAGTCTGCTGCAGATGCAAAAGAAATTGAAGGAGTGGATGCAGTTTCAGGAGCTACCTATTCTTCTGAAGCGATTCAGACAGCCGTTTTAAATGCGTTAGGATTAGAGGCGGCTGGTGAGATGATTAACCTTCCGACACAGAAGTTGGCAGAGGGAGCTTATCAGGTGGACATTGCTTTTTATACAGATGGCGTAAAACATTCTCTGGTTGGGGATGACAAGGCGAAAGCAACCATTACAGTAGATGCAAATGGCAACATGACACTCACCACGGCAGTTGTTAGTGGAACCGATAAGGAGCCTCTGTATTTCTATGATTTTAACGGATATTATGAGGGAAATAATGTAAACGGAACGTTAAAGACAACAGATGCGGTGAAAAAAGAAGATGTTGATTTTACAGATGATGTGTTTAGGGCAGATGAAAAGGTCGTTACAGAAGTGTCCTTCCCGCTGGAAGGTGGTTTTGCAGAGACTTATGCTGCAAATGCCAGCATTTACGTTCCGGCAATGAAAAACCTTACAGGAGAAATGGGGGGAATCACCTTCCATCAGGGAAGATTTTCTTCTGACTGCTATGCAAAGATTTACTGGGATAGTCTGAAAAATACAGGTTCAGTAAGTGATGGAGCGGTATTTGGCTCTCAGGGGAGAACACTGGAGGCAGGTGATTATACTTTCTCAGTGAGTATGAAGAATGCTGCAGACATTACAAAGGATTCTATGGCAGGAAAATGCATCCAGGGAGCAGTTTTGACGGTAAATCTGGATGGAAGTGCAAAGGTGGCTTTGGAACTTACAGGAATAACTGTTATGGATCAGACAGCATGGGCGTCTGACTGGAAGATTTTTCAGGAACAGAATACCACCAGTGATACAGTAGATGCAGAAGTAACAAAAACAGATGCGGATGGCAATGTAACACAGATTGTATTTGATATTCCGGACAATCGTGAAGATGGTGTCTATATCAGTATGGTTTCAGGAGGAAGCCATGTAAATCAGGCATATCTTGCATTTGATTTTGCAAATGCCACAAAGCAGAAGGTAAATCTGGAAGATGGGGTTTATGTTGTTGAAGGAACGATGTATAAACCGGATTTTGTGACAAAATCCATGGCGGATACTGCGTTTAACCATAACATACAGATGACGGTAAAAGATGGAAAAGCAACACTGACCATGAATTTCAAGGGAATGGAAATCACCGGCCAGCAGGGGTATCTGGGCAGCCTGAAATATTATGATACTGGTTATCAGAAGGATGCAGCCAACAATCCCGCAGGCACATTGAAGGATGTAACGGTTGAGAGCGTACAGAAATACAGTGATGGTGTTACAATTTCTGATGATTTCGGAACGAATTATCCGGATGTGATAAGCTTTGAAGTGATTCCGGAAGCGTTGGAGGATGGCATTGTGCCATTGCAGGTGTTTGTACCAATTATGGAAAGCATCACAGCGGGAACCGGTAACCAGAATGTTTACCTGAAACTGGATTTAGGCAATCTGAAAAAGACGACAGCAGAGGATGAATTGCTTAAAGACACAGACGCAGCGCCTGAAAATCCTGCAGGAACATCAAGCCAGCAGCCATCGGGAAGTACAACGCAAAAAGTAAAAGTAGGGCAGAAGGTAAAAGTAAGTGGACATACCTATAAAGTGACAGCAAAAGGAAAGGTTGCCTTTACTGCCTGCAAGAAGAATGCAAAGACGGTAGCCATTCCGGCGACAATTAAAGTGAATGGTGTTACCTGCAAGGTGACAAAGATTGCGAAAAATGCATTTAAAAATAATACAAAACTGACTAAGGTTACTGTGGGCAAAAATGTAAGCAAGGTTGGAAGCAATGCATTTAAGGGCTGTAAGAAACTCAAGACAGTGAAGCTTTCAAGCAGCCTTACGAAGAAAAAGAAAGCTGCCCTTAAGAAATTGATTGTAAAAGCAGGCGTTTCTGCAAAGTTAATTAAATAGTGGTTAAAATAATATAGCCATAAGTGTGATCAGCAGAACTGAAAAATAGTTCTGCTGTATCGCTTTGTAATCACATTACTATTTGAGCCGCAAAAGGCGCGGCGTGGGGGATTAATATGAGGAAAACAGGCAAATTTGTCATACTTTCGTGGATATTAATTGCCGCACTGGCATTGGGATTGTCTGCGCCCATATCTTTGAGATGGTTACATAATACAGAAGTCAGTGCGCAGACAACGGACGATACAGATGGCGTCTATACAATTGAGGGCAGGCTGTGGCATGCCACGATGGATCAGCCTTCCATGGGAAATTCTGCCATAACACAACCGATGAAAATTGTCAAAAATGGCGATGATATTTTATTACAAATGGAGTTTCATTCCTTAAGTTCTGGCGTGTTTTCCGGATATTTGTATAGTATTCACTATTTTCCGTCATGGAATCATGAAGATGAGGTTCCGGTGGGAGAAAAGGCCATACCAATTACTGTGACAGAATATTATGATGGTATATACGATGAATATAACCATCTTTCAGATGGCCTTGACGAAGAGATTAGAGGAATGCTTTATCCTCATTATGCAGTTATGCCGATGGAATGGAATGCAGCTTCTACCTGGGTACAGGTATATGTGCCTGTGATGGAGGCAATTAGTGCAGGAAGCGGCAGACAGTATGCAAGGCTGCAGTTAGATTGGGATACTTTAGAAAAGACAGAAGAAAATGTAGAGGATATCACCACATCTCCTGCAGACACTCCATCAGGGGATGATGTGGTGCCAACACCAACGGCTGTGCCTCCTAAAACTACGCCAGCTGCTACACATAATAAGAATAGTTCTGGCAACAACAGCAAAACAGGAGAGAAAAAGCTGAAAATAAATTCCCTTGAGGATGGAACATATACTATTGCCGGAAAAATGTTAAAGCCAGACAAAAAAAGCAAATCTATGGCCAATGAGGCGCTTGACCATAGTGTGATTCTGACAGTAAAAAAAGGAAAGTACAGCCTGACTGTGAGCTTTTCAGGGCTGACAGTAGGCAGTTCCAAAGGATACTTAAGCAGGATGAAGTATTTTAAAGCTGGTTATAAAAAAGATAAAAATGGTATACCTGCAGGAAACAAGGCAGCAGTTACCATAAAGACATACCAGAAGGATAGTTCTGGCAGGAAGCTATCGGATTATTATGGAACAGATTACCCGGCGAAGGTGACTTTTCCGATGATTGCAGAGGCAAAAAAGGATGGGTATGTGCCGCTGCAGGTGTTTGTGCCGATTATGGAGGCAATCAGTGCAGGGACAGGGGAGCAGCCTGTTTATTTGAAGCTGGATTTGTCTTCCATTACTTCCGGGAAAAAGAGTACAAAAACGAACACCAAAACAAGTACATCAAACAAGAAAAGCAGTTCTGATTCCAGTAAAACTTCTAATAATTCGCCTAACAGCAGTGTAAGCAGCAGTTCAGCGGCTGCTACAACGAATACGGTTTCTACCGCAGAGAATGCAGTAAAGGGGACTGTTTATTCCTGTCAGGTGGTTCCAAGCTATAAACACCCTGTAACCGGCAAGGTGGAGGATTCCGGAGGGACGTCCTCTTATGCTACCGGACAGGGCATGGTAGAGAGTGTTATGGGAAATTCCGGGATGTTAGAGGAAACAGAGAACGGGGAGTACTATCTGACGGTGCGTATTAGTTTGATGGATTTGACATCCGGCCATAAATTCTGGACGCAGAAAAAGGGGGAATCTGTTTGGCAGTCAGTTTCTCAGGTGATAACACAGACTGGTTCTGACAAGAATGGAAAAACATCGGATTTCTGTTTTGCTGTGCCGGATAAGGATAGTATCATAAAAACGTCTATGCATGTGGAGCCAATGGGAAGAGATGTGGTTTTTTATGCGTATCTGAAAAATCTGAAAGAGGGACAGCCGGAAGATATGAATGCAACAAAGGTAACAGCAGATGCGGCAGGTGCGGCTTATGATTCCCAAGAAACAGAAAAAACAGAGGAAGACAGTGAGGATTTATCATCGGAATTGTCAGAAGATGAAGAACTTTCAACTCTTTCTGACACCGGCCTTAGCAGTGCCCAGGGATTGAGTCTGTCAACAGCAGGAGCAGGTGCATTGGACAGTACAGAAACGGATGGGAGTAATACAATAGAAGGCAGCGGAACCAGAGAAATGTCTCTGGGAAAGTGGATTCTGGTGCTGACATTATCTATGACACTGTCAGGACTTTTGTTAATGTCAGCCGGGGCAGGGCTTGTATACTATTTCCGCCGGAACTGGTTTAGATGGGGAGAGGAGATGGAAGATGATAAAGATTAATCCTTTCACTTGCCAGGATGCTTACAGGAAAAGGAAAAGTGAGGCGTTTTTTTGTGGACGGTGGTTTTTGGCTGCTCTTTTTCTCTTGTGTACTTTGTCTTTTTCGTTATGTGGCTGTGTAGACCAGCATCCCGAAAATGAGGGTACGCAAGAGAGCAGTCAGCAGACAGGGGAGAGTTCCTCTAAAGAGGAGGATTCCAAAGGCAGCAATTCAGGGGATTCTGTCTCGAAAGAGCTGTCAGCGATGTTAGAAATTACCGACGAGGCAGAGAAAGCGGCAGTGGAAGCAGCTAAGGAGAAGGTAGAAGGACTTGGTAGAGAACCAAAATTGATTGCGACATCTCCGGCTGTGGCAGACATTTGTGACCGGCTGCAGCTTGATTTGGTGGGGGTATGTGAATCTTCTTCAGAAATACCATCACGGTATGATGGTGTAGCTACTGTGGGAGCAGCTATGAGTCCGGATATGGAAATTATTTCCTCCCTTAAACCTGACTGGATACTCAGTCCGGCTTCTTTGCAAAGTGATTTGCAGCCAAAGTATGAGGCAGTTATGTCAGAATGGGCATTTTTGAATCTGAAAAGCGTGCAGGGAATGTACCGCTCCATTCAGGAATTGGGCGCTGTTTTTGGCAGAGAGAGTGAAGCGGATCAGTTAGTGAGCGAGTTTACTTCTTTTTATAGTGAATATCAGAAAGAAAATACAGAGGGGCAGCACCCGAAAGTGTTGATATTGATGGGACTTCCAGGCAGTTATATTATTGCTACGCCTAATTCTTATGTGGGAAATCTGGTGGAATTGGCGGGAGGTGAGAATGTCTACAGCAATACAGAGGAAGAATTTCTGACAGTCAATACAGAGGATATGAAAACGAAAGAGCCGGATGTAATTCTTCGGGCTGCCCATGCCTTGCCAGATCAGGTGGCAGAGATGTTTGCGGATGAATTTGCCACCAGTGATATCTGGAAGCATTTTACAGCCGTACAGGAAGGGAGAGTGTATGATTTGTCCTATGATAAGTTTGGCATGAGTGCTGCCTTTTCCTATCAGGAAGCTTTAAAGGAGCTGCAGCCGATGCTGTATCCTAAGGAAGAGAATGAATGAGAGGAGGAGGACTGTTGCGCAAAGTAAATCAGAATGAATTGGCAGATGCCGACAATAAAAGGATGCAGAGCAAAAGATTCTGGATGGTAATTACATATATTGTGACTGTTATGCTGCTTTGTACCCTCTTCCTTGTGTCAGTGAATATTGGAAGTTTGAAGGTGAGTTTTTCGGAATTGTTTTCCGGTCTTTTTGTGGCGTATGATTCTAATGTGGCAACGATTTATGATCTCCGCTTTCCAAGGATTATTATATCCATGCTGGCAGGGGCAGCCGTTGCAGTATCTGGTGTCCTTTTTCAGGCAGTTTTGAAAAATCCACTGGCAGACCCGGGCATTATCGGCATTTCCAGCGGGGCGGGGCTTGCAGCAGTGTGTGTGACAGCACTGGCTCCGTCTTTGTATTTTTTTACACCAGTTGTTGCCTGCGTTGGCGGTGTCATTGCCTTTTTGCTTGTATATATCCTGTCATGGAAAGGAGGGCTTAGCCCTTTGCGTATTATTCTGATAGGTATTGCCGTAGATGCCTTATTTACAGGGCTTTCCAGTGTGGTAAACTCTATGTCCGGTGGTGACAGAACGGGAGTGGCTTCTATTGTGGAGGGAAATATCACACAGAAAACATGGGCAGATGTGCGGACACTGCTGCCCTATGTTGTCGTAGGGATGCTTCTTGCCTTGTTGTCTGTGAGAAAATGCAATCTTCTGGCGTTGGAGGATAAGACGGCCAGAAGCTTGGGTGTCAATGTAAACCAGACAAGAATTGGGATTTCTGTTATAGCGGTTATTTTAGCAAGTATTTCTACTGCCGTTGTGGGGGCAATCAGTTTTCTGGGACTGATTGTGCCGCATATTGGCAGGCTTTTGGTGGGAAGTGACCATAAGAAGCTGATTCCTTTCTCTGCACTGGCAGGAGCGGTTACCTTTTTATTGGCGGATACGATTGGCAGAACCATTGCCAGACCTTATGAGGTAGCGGCGCCTGTGGTAATGAGCGTCATTGGCGGACCGTTTTTTCTTGTTCTGCTAAAAAGAAAGCATAAGGAAGGATTGGAAGTGTGAGAGCTATGGGTGAGTATATGATGCGTGTCAAAGAGCTTTTCTTTTCTTATGGAAAGAATAAGATACTGAAAAATATTTCTTTGGAGATTACGGAGGGGAAGATTACAACCATACTTGGGGCAAATGGCTGTGGTAAATCTACGCTTTTTTCTCTGATGACTAAGAATCTGGTGCCAGGCAGAGGGAGTATTTATTTGCAAAAGAAAAATATTGGCGGGATGTCTTTGGGGGATTTTGCCCGCAGGGTATCGATTGTTCACCAGTATAATACGGCGGCAGATGATATGACAGTGGAACGTCTGGTAGCGATGGGGCGTACGCCGCACCAGAAGGCTTTCGGCGGCAAAAGTGAAGAGGATGAGCGTCTGGTGGAGTGGGCGCTTTCTGTTACGAATCTGGTGGATTTTCGTGGCAGGGAGGTCGGAAAACTATCAGGAGGCCAGAGGCAGCGTGTGTGGATTGCAATGGCGCTGGCACAGAATACAAAGATGCTTTTTTTGGATGAGCCAACGACCTATCTGGATATCCGCTATCAGTTGGAGATACTGGAACTGGTAAAAAGACTGAATACGGAGTTTGGCATTACGATTGTCATGGTGCTTCATGAAATCAATCAGGCAATCTGCTTTTCTGACAGGATTATTGGCCTGAAGGATGGCCATGTAGCAGTAGAAGGTAATCCAGAGGAGGTGATTACCTCAGATACTCTGGAGGAGCTGTATGGGGTGAAGCTGGGGGTTGCGTTAATAGACGGGCATAAATATGTTATGACAGGGAATTTAGTGTGAAAAATCATTACTATTTGTGCCGCCAGCCAAAGGCGGCGGAATGGAGATTATTATGAAAAATCCTTTGAAGATATTATGGGTGGGGCTTGGTTTTTTATGTCTGGGGCTGGGAACAATTGGCGTGGTGCTGCCAATCCTTCCTACGGTGCCCTTTTATATGGCAACAGTGTTTTGCTTTGCAAAAAGCTCGGCAAGGCTTCATAACTGGTTTACAAATACAAAGCTTTATAAAAAGCATTTAGAGAGCTTTGTGCAGAGCAGGTCTATGACTTTAAAAAGCAAGCTGACAATTATGGGAAGTGTGACAGTGGTAATGGCAATTGGGTTTATTGCCATGCGGCATGTGCTTGTAGGCCAGATTTGCCTGTCTGTGGTCTGGGTATGCCATATTTTCTATTTTGCGTTTCGGATTAAAACAGTTTAAAAGGAGTTAGGAAATGATTAAAACGAGACTGGTTCAGTTGTTATCGCATGCCAGAAAATATATTCTGTATAATATTCTCTGGCAGTGGGGAGCCCTGGTGGCTCAGATTGTAGCGGTATTTACCATATCAGGGCTTCTTGGCAATCTGTATGAAGGAAATATAACAGAAAGCAATATGATACAAAAGGGAGGCATTCTTGCCGTGGTACTGCTGGTGCGTTTCCTGTGTGACAGAATGGCGGCGAAAGCTTCCTACCAGGCAAGTGTGGACGTAAAGAGGGTACTCCGTGATAAAATCTATGAAAAGCTGTTAAAGCTGGGTGCTTCCTATCATGAAAAGATTGCGACGTCGGAGGTGGTGCAGCTGTCAACAGAAGGAGTGGAGCAACTGGAAACGTATTTTGGGAAATATCTTCCACAGCTTTTTTACAGTCTGCTTGCACCATTGACATTATTTATCGTGCTTTCCATAACAGCCAGCGTCAGGGCCAGTGTTGTCCTTCTTGTCTGTGTTCCTTTGATTCCGGTATCCATTGTAGTGGTCCAGAAAATTGCTAAACGGCTGTTAAACAGGTATTGGAGCATTTATACAGGTATTGGGGATTCTTTTCTGGAAAACCTGCAGGGACTTACCACACTGAAAATCTATCAGGCAGATGGGAGAAAGGCAGAGGAAATGGATGAAGAGGCAGCAGAGTTTCGCAGAATCACTATGAAGGTGCTGACGATGCAGCTTAATTCTACCAGTGTTATGGATATTGTTGCTTATGGTGGGGCTGCGATAGGTATGGTTGTGGCGGTGAATGAATTTTTGCATGGCAGAATCGGATTGGAACAGACTTTGTGCATTGTGCTTCTTGCCAGTGAGTTTTTTATTCCTTTGCGTTTGCTTGGCTCTTTTTTTCATATTGCCATGAATGGAATGGCGGCAAGTGATAAGATTTTCTGCCTTCTGGATATAGAAGAGGAGGAGACAGGAAAAATCCTGTTTACAAAAGAGCAGTTAGGGAAATTGTCTGTGGAGATGGAAGATGTGTATTTTTCTTATCAGGAGGAGCGTGAGATTCTGCATGGGATATCCATGAGGATTCCGGCCGGTTCTTTTGTGTCTCTGGTAGGAGAATCCGGCTGTGGAAAGAGTACCATTGCTTCCTTATTGTCTGGAAGAAACCGGGGATATACAGGACAGGTTACTCTTGGGGGCGTGTCGGCAGCAGATTTGTCAGAAGCAGAGCGGATGCGGCATGTGACAGTAGTAAAGCATGACAGCTACCTCTTTCAGGGGACAGTACGGGAAAATCTTTTACTTGCCAAACCGGATGCTGCTGCCAAAGAGATGAAGGAGGTCTTAGAAAAGGTAAATCTCTGGGGGTATCTGCAGGGACAGGGTGGACTTGATACGAAGGTTTCTGAAAATGGAGATAACCTTTCCGGGGGACAGTGCCAGCGTCTTAGCCTGGCGAGGGCATTATTGCATGACAGTGAAATGTATATTTTTGATGAGGCGACCTCCAATATTGATGCAGAGAGCGAGGAGATGATTATGGAGGTAGTTCATGAGCTTGCAAAGAAAAAGACAGTGCTTTTGATTTCACACAGATTGTTGAATGTAGTGCCATCGGATTGTATCTATATGCTGCAGGATGGAGAAATTACAGAAAGCGGTACCCATAAAGAGCTGATGGCAGAAAAAGGGGCGTATTACCATCTGTATGAAAGCCAGAGAGAGCTGGAGGAATTTGGAAAGGGGCGTGTGGAAATTGGATAGGAAGGAGAAAAACAGACGAAGTGCTATACTCATTATGGGACAGTTGATTGGGCTGGTTGCTCCTCTGGTTCATATTATGATACTGGCGGTAGTGCTTGGTGTGATAGGGTATCTGTGTGCAATATTTCTCACTATTTTGGCAGGGCAGGCCATTTTAAAAGGGCTGTCAGTCAACATGACGCTTTTTAACGGATTTTCTGTGACGGGTATCCTTGCTGCCATGGGAGTGATTGCCGTGCTTCGGGGAGTCCTCCATTATGCGGAGCAGTACTGTAATCATTTTATTGCATTTAAGCTGTTGGCAATTATCCGGCATAAAGTATTTGCAGCGCTGCAAAAGCTATGTCCGGCAAAGCTGGAGGGACGGGATAAGGGAAATTTAATTTCTATTATTACAACAGATATTGAACTTTTAGAGGTATTTTATGCGCATACAATTTCACCGATTGCTATTGCTGTACTGACTTCTTTGGTTATGGTATGTTTCATGGGACAGTATCATATTTGTGCAGCCGTTTTTGCAGTAGCAGCATATCTGATTGTGGGGGCTGTAATCCCTGTTTGGAATGGCCGCAGGGGTGGTGAAAAGGGCATGGCATTCCGTACGGCATTTGGAGAGCTGAATAGTTTTGTGCTAAGTTCTCTTCGTGGTCTGGATGAAACGATTCAGTATGCTGGAGGCAGGGAGCGTAAGGAAGCCATAAAACACCGTTCAGAGGAGCTTGGCAGGCTGCAGAAGGATTTGAGCAGGCAGGAGGGAGGGCAGCGTTCCATAACTAATTTTGCAATTCTTCTTGCTTCTTTTGGCATGCTTTTTCTGACAGGATATCTGCATAATAAGGGGATGCTCAGGTTTGATGGTGTTATAACCTGTACTGTGGCAATGATGGGTTCTTTTGGTCCGGTGGTAGCGCTTGCCAGCCTTTCCAATAACCTGAACCAGACATTGGCAAGTGGTGAGCGTGTACTGTCTGTACTGGAGGAGGAACCGGTAGTCAGGGAAAATCCAGGAGAAGGCAGGTGTTCTGTTTTTACTGGGGCCAAGTTAAAGGATGTTACCTTTGCCTATGGGGAGGAAACGATTTTAAAGCAATATAATCTGCAGGCAAAAAAGGGACAGGTTGTGGGGATTCATGGTGCCAGTGGTTCCGGCAAGTCCACAATATTAAAGCTTTTGATGCGGTTCTGGAACGTAAATAAGGGAATTGTGGAAGTATCCGGTGAAAATGTACAGACAATGGAAACGAAGAAACTAAGGGAGTATGAGAGCTTTGTTACGCAGGATACCGATATGTTCCATGATTCTATCGCTGCTAATATTGCGATTGGAAAACCGGATGCCTCCAGAGAGGAAATTATTGCAGCAGCAAAAAAAGCGTCTCTGCATGATTTTATTATGAGCCTTCCGGAAGGCTATGATACCGAGGTCGGGGAGCTTGGTGATACGCTTTCCGGTGGTGAACGGCAGAGGATTGGGATTGCAAGGGCATTTCTGCATGATGCGCCATTACTGCTTTTAGACGAACCTACAAGCAATCTGGATTCTTTGAATGAAGGCGTCATTTTAAAGGCTTTGCAGGAAGCCTGCCAGGATAAGACGGTGGTTTTAGTGTCACACAGAAAGTCCACGATGAGTCTGGCAGATGTGGTCTTTGAGATGGAGAAAGGGCGGATTTCCTGAATGGTAACGGCCGGAACTGATGATTATCATTTATCGGTTCAGGGCTATTTATTCATCACTTTTGACCATCGGGGGCAGGGGTGTATTTGTTACCTTACAGAGAAAAAAGGCTGTAAAAACAGGAACAGCCAGCCCGAAAGAATTTACGGACTGGCTGTATCAGCAAAGCAATGTAATTGTGGAGCTGACAGACTATTGACCAAAGGCACGTTGTTTTGACAAAGCAAAAGACGCCTTGCTAAGCAAGACGTCTTTAGGAACTCCTGCTTCCCATTTTGTGACCGTTTGACGTGATACTGCCATTTGTTCCGAAAATCTCTCCTGCGTGATTTTCCTTTGCTTTCTAAGATACTGAATGTTTTTTCCTAAATACATATTTTTTCGCCTCCAATTCATGTCCCCAATATATATCATAGTACAGCGAAAAACCACCACTTGTTGTCTGCTTTTTTTGCTTAAAATGTAAACCACCGGTTTATATTTTGGTTTTTATCTAAACTATAACAATACAAAACTGCAAAGTATCAGCTGTCCTTAGCATGATTATTTTACCATACAAGTTTACATAATTCCATTGAAGTTTTACCAATCTGTCTTTGCTTTGCTCCGTTCAATCATCATCTGCCCGGGAGTTTGACAGTTGAATAACCAAAAACCACTCCGCAGGTCGCATAAAACCTGCACTTTTTTTGTCCATTTATTTCTTTTATTATATTGCACTTTATGGTAATGTATTATGTAATAAGACTTGGGAGGTGTTTTTTTGAGAGGGTTATTCTTCAAAGCTGGTTCATCCACCGAAGATATAGACAATTCTGTAAATATAGTATATAATATATAAGAATATTTAGCGACGTTTATGATTAAATTGTCATGTGTTGCTACAGCATACATTCCCTGGAGAGGGACTATAAACACTACTATGTATAAGAAAGGTGGAATGCTATGATGAAGAAAACAATTTTAAAACTGGCATTGTCAGTGGTAACTGCTGTAATGATTTGCCCAGCGGCAAGTCAGGCAAGTGCAGAATCATCATTGGCATCCGATGAGGAGAAAATTATTGATGAAAAGACAATGCGTCGTATCAAAGAAAGCAAGTCTTCATTGCAATATGAAAAACTAATGGATTCCTTTGAAGAAACAGAGACAGGTGAATTGATATATCCAAATTATTATGGAGGCTCCTATATTGATGATGATGGCGGTTTCGTTGTTTGTGTTGTCGCTGCAAATGCTGAGGAGAAGAAATATGCTTCAAAAAGTATAGAAGAAACGATAAATGCAAGCGATTTTAAGATTGAAAATGTAAAATATTCTTATAATGAATTAGAAGAAATGATGGAATTCTTGAATAAATATAAACAAATTACTCGTGATAGTGAAATTGCAAAAAGCTGGTCCGGATATTTTTTGTCTGACAGCGACAATGCTGTTTTTGTAGAACTTGATGATGTGAGTGATGAACAGATTTCTCTTTTTAGAAAAGAAGTGACAGCCTCTCCTATGATTAGATTTATCAATTCAGGGGGACAAGGGGTGGATTGTGCGAGTCTAAATCCTGGAAGGGGTTATAAATAATCCTACGACGGACATAAGTGGTTCGATGGGATATAGAGTTAGGGCGTTTTTAAAATTACTTTTTGCAAAATGTGCTTCTTACTTTTTGGGAGATTTGGCTTAAATTGAGGAGGTGTAACGGGCTACATTGACTAAATTTGGAGCAAATATAGCGCAAAGCATATAGTGCAGATTGTAAGGAACTGAAAGTTCCCGGAATGGATTTTCAAACACGCTCTAGTACGCACGTATTGGAGACGTTAAATAATTTGTTTTGAAGAGGGAAGAGGTATGGTGAAAAGAGCAATAAAGATTTTTGCAATATGTGTTTGTGTTTTATTTACTCAAACTTCCCACACCATTTGGTGCATTAAACCTTGAAAAATCAATACTTTAA
>CANSYK010000094.1 GCA_947651225.1 uncultured bacterium
GGCTGCTTTAGCAGCAATTCGAACCTACCGGCTTTAGCCGGTAGTGGTTCAGTTAGTTTTTGCTGTAAAAATGCCGATTTTTTACTTCAATTACACAATTTATTTTAACTTACTGATTTTCTGTTGCCAAAGTGTTGCCATACATTTATTATATTAAAGCCAGTAAATAAAGCAATCCTTTCGTCAGAAAATCCAAAATTATTTAGTATCATAAAAAATTTTTTTGATTTAACGCTTTATAAAGTTTTTGATGTAACTCATATGCATTATGATACTCAACAAATTCAATACAGCCTAAATCACTGATTTGTGTTGTACTACCATCTTTTAAAATAATTACAGGTTTCCCAAGTCCATAAGCCATCCCCAGTTCCAGCATAACATTAGGATTTAATGCCGATATATTGATTATAGCCAATCCACATAATTGTAATTGAAAACATATTTTACACATTATATCCTTATTATTTAGTTCCCCATCTGCCCTAAAATGTTCGTACCCTGACTCTGATAAAGCAGGCTTTATACCATATTCATAACTGTCCGCATACTCTGGTGCAAAAGGCATCGCAATAAATGCCTTATTACGCTTATATTCAGGATTGAGCGTACAGCACTCTGATCCTAGTTTAAAACATTTTCTCATTTGATGAGGCATTATCTTCTTTTCATATTGCTCTTTCTTAGTTTGTTCAATATTATCTTCAATATTTTTTATTAGCTCAGATATTTTCGCAATAAAAACATCAACTGCAACATTTCTGGCTGTCTTTTTTGAAGATGACAAATCAGCCGAGGTGTATGTCATCAAAGAAACATCCAGTTCATATAACGTATTATATTTTCTTAACAAATCATTATACTCTTTTATCCATTCTTGATATGTATCTGCATAAATATATTCACTATCGTTGTGATGTATTTCCAATTTTTGTTTAAAGCTTTTTATCTCAAACAAAAATGCCTGTGCCTTTTTAATATCCATATATTCTATTTCCCCCTACAACTCAAATACTCCCTATAACATCATTAGTAAATCTTTCGCCCTTTTCATTTTTCCATAACGTAGTAATTTTAAATTTCCGTTGACTTTCCATAGAAATAACCACATCTTCCTCAAAAGATTTTCCAACATCTAAATATTCGAATGGTGTAATAAATTTGGTCATAATTATATGATATTCAGGCGGTATATTATAATCAACGTCATATGCTTTTTCATTTCCCGAATTCCATATCTTTATTTTATGCTTTCCTTGAGAAATCTTAACAATTCTCGCCTCAATGTTGGCACCTTTTTCTTTATTACGCTCTTTTTCTACTTTCTCTAATTCGTATTGCTTCAATTTTAAATCATACTCATTTAATCTTTTTTGTACATCATCTAATTCTAATTTGACTTGCACACATTCCTTAGATTTTAAATAAGCTAAAATTGACAATAAAAACGCCGCAATAGGCATCACATAAAGTGCTACATTCCTAATTATTTCAAATATAAATCCCATTCAAAACACCACCTTAACAAATCTTCCCTAGTTTTCCAAGACTCTTTTTTAATTCTTTTTTTAATTCATTTACCGCCTCTTTCTTCATTTCATTCAAATTAGCATCTATTATTTCTTGATTTTCTTCAATCAATTGCTCTCTGGAAAATTCGCAACCACAATCCGAGCATTTATAAATAGGTGCCTCTGAAAATTCCAAAACTTCCTTGCCCTCACAATCCAAAGCCATAAACTGACTATTGCTACACACACTACAAAGCAATGAAACTTTCTTACTTATATCTTTCATAACATAACTCCTTCTTTCTCTATACTAAGTCAAATTTGAATCTATAATTTTCTTTCGTACCTTGAATATCAATTTTACCTAAAATTAAATTTTGGTTCAAATATTCCAATACATATGGCTGCAAATTATACGAAAACATCGTATAATAACTAACATTTGACGAACGATAAATAATGCCTATCTTCTCTAGTGCTGCTTTTCTACCATCATTAATTTCAATATATCCAGTCATATTAAACACATTGTCATTTCCGTCATAAAAATGCTCTATGAGTAATCTTTTCTCATCTATACTCATATATTCTTTCATATACTTTATAGCTATACGTTTAGCACTATATTTTTCATTGTGAATTACTTTTTGGATTTTTCGCAGTGTACATAATACATAATAAGAACCTATAATAATCAACCCAATGCTTACAAACGATTGATATCTATTTCGCAATTCCAAAATTTCCATCTTATCAGCAATTTTCGATGGAATTAAGCTAAAACAAACACCAGCTATAAATAAAATTGCAAACAATTCCTTTATTTTCAACTTTTCCACTATCGCCTTTATAATCCCCATATTTCTCCCATTATTACCTAAACCTTACCTGCAAATTCAATTTCAAATACATCTCCCCACCATCTTCATACAAGCTCATATATTCATGTCTGGAAGTAGATGCTCTTTCACAAATCGTATTATCTAACAAATACTGTTCAAAAAAATTACGATTATAGATATGATAAGCCAAAATCTCTCCATCCGCCTTGACAATGATATAGCCGCCATTTGCTTCGTCCAATCCATCCCAAACTTTAGCTGGTTTCATTCCCAAAGCACAGGAACATAGAAATTTTTTGAACTTGTATTCATACATGGCTGCATCCCCATATCCCAACGGATCACGTTCCCCCGCCAACTTCACCAAAGTCTTACAGTCCTTAATGTCTTCATCATAAAAGTATAACAACATATTTGCTATGATTCCCGGCATACTGCTATCTACCATGATAAGGTTTCGCTTAAATCCATCGTGATTCATTCCGCAAAATTCTATTTTACCACCATACTCTCTGATTTTAGCCATTCTGTCTATAATCTTATTTCTGGTATCAATGTTGTTGATTTCTTCTGCCTGCTTGCTGGAAATCCCCTTAACTTTGTATATAAAATTAGTCGTTTTCCCCGCATTTAACAGAGTAGGTGCATGCCCCACCTCGGACTTAATCGAAAATCCTACATCCCGCACATAATTTGTATGTATGTCTTGTATCTGCATAGAAATATCAGTCGTATCACTTGAAGGTGCTTTGATTTTCGTAACCTTAATTCCATTTGCAAATGCAGCTACTTCTTCCAATTCAAAACTGCCACTATGTGTTGCAATCTGTTTCAAAAGATTATCTGCCTGTTCATCCAGTTCATTTCTGTCAATTGTCATAATTCTTCTGGATTGTACCTCCACGACAATTTCATCTTCTTTAATTACATAATCTAACTGCTCCCCCTTTTGCTCCTCTCTCATAATTTTCAAGATAGGATAATACACGCTGTCAATTTTTTCTACCTTTTCATTGGCAGCGTATACCCTTCCCTGACTCAACAATTTCATAAAAGCATATAATTCTGACCATTCACCTTTGTTTCCCGACATTCTGCCATCTTTATTTTTTGCCATTTCCAACACCTTCCTTATCTCTTTTGCAATTGCTTCAATTACATTTACGGTTACACTGTTGCCAAATTGCTTATACAAATGTGTATCAGCTAATTCCAATTTGAAATCATCCGGAAATCCCTGTAATCGTGCCCATTCTCTTGGAGTCATCTTTCGTATTCCCTCATGATTGACTTCTCCTTTTATATGAGTTATGGGAACAAAATTAGTAAGCCTTTTGTCAATCACAAGATTTCGTTCACGCCCCATTCCTCCACAGACTATGGCACCAGCCTGTCCATCTAAATCTCTTATTTCATATCCAAAGCCATTTCCTTTAGCTTTATGTCGCTCTTTATGTTTTCTCAGCGTATCCACATATACAGTGGATAAATAATATTTTACACTAACTTCCCGTTCCTCCAGAATGTCCCTGATACAAGTATCTGCACTATTTCCTTCCGGAAACTGAAAAGAACTACTGTCAATATCATTCCGAAAAGCAACTATGTAAATTCTTTCTCGATTTTGCGGAACACCAAAATCTCTGCTATTTAATACTCTATCATATACCCTATATCCTATCTGTTCAAATGCCTTCTTAATTACTTTAAAAGTACGTCCCCTATCATGAATAGTCAAGCCTTTAACATTTTCACAAAAAATCACTTTTGGTTTTCTGTATTCACAAATCCTTACAACATCCTGAAACAACGTTCCACGACACATTCCTTTATAATCATCATCAAACCCCATACGTCTCCCAGCTAATGAAAATGCCTGACATGGAAAACCTGCTAAACATATATCAAATTCAGGTATATCTTTTTCACTGATTTTTGTAATATCCCCGGCAATTTCAAAATCATCATGATAATTCAATCTGTATGTTTTTTGAGCATATTCATCCCATTCACTTACAAACACCGTTTCAATGTCATTCCCAAAAGCATTGTCAAATCCCTTTCTAATTCCTCCTATTCCTGCAAATAAATCTATTGATCTGTACATTGCAAAATCTCCTTTACTCACAATAATCATCCGCATCAAGCATCATATCAAATATTGTTTCTTCAATCACTTGTATGCACTCGTCTGTCCTCTTCATAATATCCTTACCCCAAAAGCGTATTACCGTCCATCCAAGATATTGAAGCTGTTTATTTACTTCCTCATCCCTTTGCTGATTGCCTGAAATTTTCTTTATCCAAAATTCAGCATTTTTTCCTTTCTCAAGCTGAGGTTTCAAAACTTCCCAATCTTTTCCATGAAAAAACTCACTGTCACAGAAAATGGCTATCTTATATTTTGATAAGACTATATCTGGCTTTCCTGGTAGCTTCTTATCATTTTTGCGATAACGATACCCTTTACTCCACAAGGCTTTGCGTAAAGTTACCTCTATACCGGTATCTTTATTTTTAATGTTTTTCATATTCCTGTGACGTTGTTCTTTCGTCAGCCGATCCATCCAATCACCTCAGTTGTTAAACCTCAATCTCGGTTACAATTTCCATGATATCAGATATGTCACATTTTAATGCGATACAAATTTTCAGCAAAATATCCGTATTAACATTTTCATTTCTTCCTAATTTCGCAATAGATGCCGAACTAATTCCGGATAACTCTGCCAAATCTTTTTTCTTCATATCCCGGTCAATCAATAACTTCCATAACTTTTTATAACTGATTTTCATTTTCATCCTCCAAAAGCACGCACTCGAACATACTTTCTATTATATTATCATACTTCAATTCATATAGCAAGAGAAATCTTAAAAAATTATGAGAACTCATATTTTTATGCTTTTAAATCAACATCTACACTTATCCTAATCTCATTCACTTACCTCATCCATTCCAATAGGTTTTTAGCGTGTATCTGTCCTTCCTTTTTCTTTATCCGTTCTATGTACGGATAAGAAGAAAAAAATCATTTCTCTTATCCGTTTTCTGTTATCTGTTCTACAACTACCTCCCCCTGCCACTAAAGCCAATATTCTCAGAAAAACTCTGTACCTTCTCCCCAACCGATTCCAGAAAACACTCCAGCAGATTCAACCCGTTGATGGTAAACTGTTTCATGAAATCATATGCTTTCTGTAATTTCTCTTTCAAAGTCCGATTCTCGTTCTTCAGTATCATATTTTCCCGCTTTAACCTAAGCATATCATCAAACATAGCCATTCCTCTTTCACTCGGTTCAATACTACGGTACTTCTCATACTGCTGCATTGCCTCCTCTTTCACAAAATCTGCCTGTTTCTGCATATCTTCAAAATCATTCACAGCCTTCTGTATCTGCATTTTCACAATATCCAGCTTTATCTCCTCTGCCTGTACTTCCTCCGTTTTATCAGATTTTCTCTGTTCCAATTCTTTTATCTGTTCCTCAAGTGAATTTGCCTTTTCCTCAAACATACTGCTCTTTTCGGCATATTCCTCATAAGATTTCTTCTTATCCTCATACCATGAATGATACAGTTCATACAGCCCTTTGGTACTTTCTTCCAGACTTTTATAATGTTCATAGGAATCCTGCACCCTGTCCTTGTCTGTCTGTACTCCCTCCCAATCTTCTTTCGCCTGTTCCGTCTCCCGCCGGATTTTCTTTGCCTTTGCCTCATTCTCCTCCAAAATCTGCTCTTGGGATTGCAACGCCTCCTCATTGACTTCCATTGCAAAACTCTGGCTCGCTATTTTATCCTTCTGCCTGAAAATCTCCTGCTCCAGTTCTGCCCCCTCTGCCTTCCGCATTTTCTTCTCATAATCATAGACTGACAGATGTTTTTCGTGCGTTCCCTTTTGAAGCCATTCCATTTGATAGCGTTCCATAATCTCTGCAAGGCACTGTTTTTCACTCTCCACCCAGCGTTTCCACTCGGTATCGAACCGTCCTGTTCCCACAAATCCCTGTGCCTTCAATGCACCTTTTAAAGACACCTTTGTTTCCAGCCCACGCTTATTTCCGGTTGAAAACGGCACATAATCAATATGAAGATGCGGTGTTTCCTCATCCAAATGCATAACCGCATTGAATACCCGCAGATTAGGATTCCTTTCTTGGAATCCCATCATATATTCTTCCAATGCCAGTTGGGCATAAACACTTTCCACCATGCCGCAGTTAGTATCATCCCTGTTGCCAATCTGAACAATCAGCTCATGGAACAGTTTTTCCTGCTTGCTGGTGCGGATTTTTTCATAGTAATCGTCAATCCTACGGTCTGCCCTGGTCTGCTTTGCATTATAAGCTTCCAGTGCCCCATCAAAGAGTATATGGTAGACCTTTTTGATACTTTCTTTCATATAAACTTTATTGCCTTTGCTACGCTCACTATCTACATTCTTTGCAATAAACGTCCGGTTATTATGATTTAAGGAACCCTTTCCCACCATCATCGAAATCGTTCTCTCCATATATACTGCCCCTTCTTTCTGTCTTTATCTGTAAATGCCCCTACTAAAATTCCTCTGCTCATTGCTCTAAAATCTCCTTTCCCAATTTTCCAACCTGTGCTATGAGGTTTCTACCCAGCCACATCAGCAAAATTTTTTACTCTCCAGTTGTTTGACATACTGTAAAACAAAATTCTCTTTTGTCGTACAAACTGTAATACAACCTCTGTATTCAACTTTCGGTCCTGTTTCCTGCAGAAAATTTCCGCTTGCTTTGTACTACAGACTGTACTACACTGTCTTACATAAAAATCTGCTCCCAGCGAATCATATTCCTGCCAAAGACGAGCCGACAGGCGAAGTCTGAGGCGGTCCTTATCGGTATCTGCTCGGACTACTAACGTCCGAGCAGCATCGGGGCGAAGCCCCTCTTTTGTTACTTTTGTCAAAAGTAACACAAAAGCACTTTTGACAGGCAAGCCCATCAAAAATGCAACCCGCAAGCGGGTTTTGCGTCCTGCCGGAGGCTTACCTTTGCAGTCCAGCCGATGAAATATTTGTCGCACAGCTCCAAATATTCCACGCTGTCTGCTTGGCTGTCCTACCAGCCCTATATCCTCGCCTGCACATATTCCAGATTGCCATAGTAAGGCGTGTCTGCCAGATACCATTTCCGTTCCGCTGACATCTCCATTCTGGTTTTCGCCCATTTGCCATCCACCATGACTTCCAGACACTCCCCACAATGAAATCCTGTATCTTCCCACAGGTCTGACACCAACAGACCATAGCGCCCGTTTTCACTGTTATATCCCAATCTTTCTACTGCCATAGCCAACCTCTCTTTCATTGCCAGTGACGGTTGCGTCGATTGTGACGGTATTTTTGCTATCGGCACCGATATATAAAATACCGTCGCAACCGTCACTTATCGTCACGCTTTCTGTTCCAGTGCCAGTTTAATCATCCGGCAGCGGTGTTCCCTTTTGCTTTCATAACGGATGCCGTAATCCACAAACAGCCTCTCTATGCTGACATTCAGTTTCCTCGTCAGTACATTTGGCTGCATATCCAGTTCCGGTATCTGCTGCAGCAATTCTGTGGCTGTCCCGTTCCATTCCTTCTGCTGTTCCATAAATCCAGCAATCAATACAAGCACTGGATCGTCAGGTTCTTTCCAAAGTTCCGTTTCCGCTTTGACAAGTTCCCACTGGCATAATTCCCGGTTAAAATCCAGTAAAAGCCTCTGCTCCTGCTGGTCCCGACCTGCCACTTCTAAAAATGCCCTGTTGCCTGTCCTCTTTTCCTTCTGCATAACAAATGCCCCGTCGGCAGCACCAAGCAATCCGTTTGTGCCGGAAATCATGTCAAAACTGTCTGATGATTCCAGCTTTCTTGTGTGATGCACCACCAGCAGACAGATACCATGCGTGTCACTGAAATGCTTTAGTTTCGTTACAATGTCATAATCACTGGCATAGCTGAATTTATCCCCGCTGACTTCCCTTACTTTCTGCAGTGTATCTATGATAATCAGCCTTGCGTCCATATGCTCCTTTACAAACCGGGTAAGCTGTTCTTCCAGTCCTTCATTTAGGGATTTTGACCTTGTTGCAAAGTAGAAACTGTCAGTGCTATCCAGCCCGAACATTCTTGACAGGCGTTTCTGCAGTCTGGCATAATCATCTTCCAGTGCAAGGTACAGAACCGTTCCTTTCCGCACCGGGTAATCCCACAGCGGAATCCCCCTGCTGACATGGTAGCCAAGCTGTGCTATAAAGAAGGATTTTCCCACTTTGGGCGCACCCACAAAAAGATATGTCCCCGCATAAACCAGCCCCTCAACAATCGGTGGCTTTGGCGGATAAACAGTATCATACAATTCTTCCATTGTGACCGTCTGTAAATCCTCCTGTTGGCACTTTTTCCGACAACTTATATCAAATGTGCCGGAATCACAAAAAGCTGTGGCTTGCAGATTGCCCCCAACGTGCAAATCTGCTATACTTTTCTCGTAATTGTTTTTACAGAGTGGCTGCTCCCCATCTGCGCCAACAGATGAATCCGGGGCAGTCACTTTTTCTATAGCTTTTTCTTTATCTGTCATTCGCTCTCTCCTTTCAGACCGTTCATGGTTTCCGCTATCAGTTGTATGGTATAAAGCAGTTCCTCATTCTCCCCGCTGCATTTCTCCAGACGTTTCAATTCCTCATAAATCTCTGCCATCCGATTGCGGAGTGCCTTATACACCCTCGGATTGCCCTGCACAACCACATCCCGGCACTGTAACCGTCTGATGATATAGTCCTGCTTGGTTAATCCCGATAAACTGACACAGCGGTCAATCAGCTTTCCTTCCTCCTCTGACACCCGAAATGCCACTGTTTTGTTTCTCCATCTTCCCTGGTAATCAAGCCTTTTCTCCATAATCTTTAGTCTCCTTTCCACGCTTTGGTTCAAATTCACTACTTGTTTCTGCCTGCCCATCGGTACTACCGGCAGCTAGTGCCAAATCTCCCATGCGTTCCATGTCCAGCCTGTCTGCCATTTCCGTCTGTTTGGTTGGAAATAAATGTGCATACCGATACGTGATGTCAATGCTCTCATGCCCTACCCGTTCCGCAATCGCCAGTGCCGAAAATCCCATCTCAATCAACAGGGAAATGGCGCTGTGACGTAAATCATGGATGCGGATTCTCTTTACCCCTGCCGCTTTTGCCCCTCTATCCATCTCATGGTGCAGATAGGATTTGGTAATCTGAAAAATCCTGTCATTCTCCCCAACCTCATACAGCATACCGATATACTCCTGCATTTCCTCACAGAGAAACTTTGGCATTTTAATGGTACGGTTGCTCTTTGGTGTTTTTGGGGAAGTAATCACATCCCTCCCCTTTAACCTCTGGTATGATTTGCTGATGGTCAGCGTCTGGCGGTCAAAATCAAAATCTGCCGGGGTCAGGGCGAGCATCTCGCCCATGCGGACGGCACACCAGTAAAGCATTTCAAAGGCATAAAAGGAAACCGGCTTGTCCATCATCACATCTGCAAATTTCAGATATTCCTCTTTTGTCCAGAACAGCATTTCCTTGTGTTCCTCACTGCCCATTGTCCCTGCTTTCTGTGCCGGATTTGACGGCAGATGGTAAAACCGCACCGCATGGTTGAATATCGCACTAAGCTGTGCATGGATTGTTTTAAGGTAAGTCGGGGAATACACTTCCCCATTTTCTCCCTTATAGGCAAGCATTTCATTCTGCCATGCAATAACATCCTTCGGCTCAATCTCCGCAATCTTCCTCTCCCCGAAAAAGGGAAGGATTTTTGTGCGGATTACATGGCTCTTGGATTCCCATGTGTTCTCCTTTACCCGTTTCTTTTTGTCTGCCTCATAGATTTCAAAGAAACTGGCAAAGGTCATGTCCAGCTTGGATTCGCTTTTTAGCATCACCTCCCTCTCCCAAGCCTGTGCGTCTCTTTTGGTAGCGAAGCCACGTTTCTGCGTCTGCTTACGCTCTCCCTTCCAGTTTGTGTAGCGGTAAATGACACGCCACTTGTCCCCGTCTTTGTATACAGCCATTACATCATCTCCCTCCTGCTGTATCAATTTAAGTTTCTGTGTAACACAGTTTCTTCCGGAAGAAATTCGTGTTCACTCTTCCGGTAACGGTCAGATAGCCAAGTTCCCGCATTTCCGCATTCAGCTCCCTGACAACTTTGTAGGCATAGGACTTTGACACATTCAGTTCCTGCGCCACTTCCTCAACCGTCATAAAGTTTCTGCCCTCCATTCGTTTTCCCCCTTTCTTACATTTGTCTAAATATATTTGTTTAGGTTTTGCATTTTCCATCTTACTAAACATTTATCGTTAAGTCGAGTGGTTTCCAGATAAATATTAAATTTTTTTGTTTAATTTCTTCTTGCTATCCTCATTGGCTCATGTTATACTGTTTCTAAACAGATTTATTTAAGGAGACATTCGCTGTCATTTCCAGCGTAAACACTCCGGAACGGAGGCAATTATGGCAATCGGACAACGCATCAAATTTTTCCGCAAGCGGAAGGGCATGACACAGAAACAGCTTGGGGAACTGCTGGGCTTTAAGGGCAGGACTTCCGATGTGCGTATGGCACAATACGAATCAGAGGCAAGAGTACCCAAACAGGACCTTGTGAATATGATGGCTGACATTCTCGGTGTCGCACCAAAAGCACTTACTGTGCCGGACATAGACACCCACTTCGGACTGCTGCATACCCTCTTTGCAATGGAAGATATGTACGGGCTTAAAATCTCTGAAAAAGAGGGGGAAGTCTGTCTTTCCCTCGACCATGACATCACGCCTCTCCTGTCAGATGTGGGCACCATGCTCCGGGCATGGCAGAAACGGTCCGCCATGCTGGAAAACGGCGAAATCAGCAGGGAGGAATATGATGAATGGCGTTATACCTACCCGAAACAGGAAACCTACCAGTACAAAATGAAACAACGCAAGAAAAGTGACCAAGACACTGATAAATAGAAAAGTTTCCATCCAAACAAAAAACCTTACCGATATTCAGTTTTCAATTCTGAAAATCAGTAAGGTTTTATTATGTTCTTGAAGTAAATTTATTCTTTGAATGATGAAAAAACGTTGCCATTTTGTTGCCAAACACTAAACAAATATGCTTGTAATCCGCATAAATAGTAGGTTTGTTTAACCGACTTTCTCACTCGAACTCAATATTGTCTTAATATGCTGTATAACGTTTTTTGCCAGAGAATCAACCGGCATAATACATAGACATATAATAATCATTGTTAAAATTGCTCTTCTGGTAAATCTAATATTTGAAAATTGTTTCTTGTTATCTGTATTCAATTGTTGATTACAAGTCTTTTTCACTTCAGTGATATCCGGCATATTAAATTTTGACACTTGTTTCATAAAATCATTTTTGTTCATATTACACCATTCCTTCCTTTAAAAGATATTGCCGAAGCTCTTTTAAAGTACGATACAATTTATTTTTTACATTTGATTCCTTAACTGAAAATAAATCAGCAATTTCTTTAATTGGCTTTTCCATAAAGTAATATAGATAAAATATTTTTTTCGTCAATTCATCCTTTTGAACCAGATACGAAATTGCCATTTCTACCATTTCTTTTGATTCTAGGAATTCTTCAAAAGAAATCTGTTCTATATCAATATTTTTCAGATTGGAATTATCAAAATCGTATGTTTCCTCAATGCCACGCAAACGCTCAAGAAACTTATAGTGTCGATATATTTTATTCTTGGCTATCTGCATGACAAACGCTTCTGGCTTTTTTAAATATTCAATTCCATGTTTGCGAATAACTTTTACAATCTCTGTATAAGTTTCTTGAAAAATATCTGCAACATCTTCTGTATTCCCGCATTTTACAATGATATATGCAAGTACTTTTTCATGCGTTGCATCATATAATTCATTGAAAAATACATTTTGATTATGATTGGCCAATCTGATTCAACTCCTTTCTTCACAATATATGTGTCGGATAATATTCAAAAAGTTTCATATATTGATAATTTTTATAAGAAATTAAATTCTATGATTTTGACACCTGTATTGGCTGCTACAGCTCCTGCTTCTTCTGTTGCGGCGGCCGTTGTCTCCATATTGGTATTATGATTGTTGGCAATTGCATTCTGTCCATCAAGGACTGCAGACAGTTTTTTGGCACTGCCTTCATAGCTGTATGCAGCGTTAGCGGCTAAGAGGTAGTTTTGTGCTGCTTTGGCACTGAGACTGCCTGCAGCCTGCGTCTTTAAAGATAATTCTCCAAGGGATTTTCCTGCTTTTCCATAAAAACCATGTTTGTTGAATTCCTGGACTGCTGTCAGATAATCTGAAGAAAGAAGGCCGAATTTTGATGCGGTGTCAAATGCCGAACCAATCTTATTTATACCGATGATAAGCCCTTTTAGCATATTTGTTGCAGATTTTTTCTAGACTCCGTTCATTGTTGTTTCTGCTTCTGATTGGAGTGTGTTCAGTTGGTTTTCAAGCTGTTTAACTAACTGGGTTAGTTGCTGCCTGCTTTCACCCTTAGTAAGTATAGCAGTCAGGCGAATAGCACTGCCTGCTTTTTCCAATTCCCTGATATCAGAATTGATTTGCTTTTGACTGGATGATTTGTTTAGCATCCTGATTAATTTTACGATTGATTCATTATCTTTCAAATGTCATCCCTCCTGTGCTTACATAAGTCTTATAAAAAAGCGCACCGCCTGCGCTGGTGCGCTGGTGTACCACTATGTTGTGGCGCAATTTCCTAACGCATAAAAAGGTGATTCTTTGTTTGTAATATTTTCCTAATAAAAAAGAGAGAGATTAGTAAAATAATCTCTCTCTTTTTGCTATATTCAATTTTTAAAACCGCTTGTTGCATTTTAAACAAATTCTGTCAACTTTGTTCGTGGCAAAGCCAGTCAGTAAACTGAATTTTCAAACACGCTCTAGGAAGGAAACGGGTATAAGCCAAAAGAAGCTTGAGGAATTGAGCGGAGTTAAGCAACCAATTATAGCCAGGATGGAAAAAGGGATTGGAACTGTACCATTCGTGCGACATGTATATTGGAACTTTTCATTCATTGTGCCTGAGGATTATTTACGATAATTAGAGTATACACGCCTAAAAGAAATCATCGGTTTCTTGACGCTTTTGGCCGGAATATCTGGTATGTCAGAACGTTAGCAAATTCAAGGTGATTGATGGCTTTGAAGTGATTTTTTAGCTTGTAAAGATATTGTTTTTGGTTATAGGGTTGACTCTCACACTATGGTATACTCTAAACTGTGATTGAGCTCAAGAAAACACATATATGTGAGGTGAAACCGATGGTAAAGATAGGAGATTTTTCAAAACTGTCAAGGATCAGTATCCGCATGCTCCGGCATTATGATGAAATAGGGATTCTTCATCCGGAAAGCATAGATGATTTTACAGGATACCGGTATTACAGTGAATCACAGCTTCCGCTGGCAGGGCAGATACAGGCATTGAAGGGTCTGGGTTTTGGGCTTTCTGTGATAAAAGAGATATTGGGTAAGTATAGTGATCCACAGGAAATGGAGCAGTTTCTACTGGTAAAGCGCAGTGAGTTGGAAGAGGAAGTAATGGCAGCACAGCAGAAACTGATGTTGCTTGACAGTACATTGAAATGGCTGAGAAAGGATGGTAGCTTTATGGATTATGGTGTTACATTAAAAACACTACCGGAACGTTATGTCGCAAGTGTGCGCCAGGTGATTCCTGCGTATGATCAGGAAGGGATTTTATGGGAGATCATGTGCCGGGAACTGGAACCACAGAAGGTGCAGCAGGCAGTGCCGTGTTATGGGATGGCAATTTTCCATGATGAAGGGCATAAGGAGCATGACCCGGATGTAGAGATACAGAGTGCTGTTGTAGGAAAGTATCAGGATACGGAGCATGTGAGATTCAAAACTGTGCCGCCGATTCAGATTGCGTCTGCCACATATAAGGGCAGCTATAATCAGATTTCAAGGGTGAATGCGGCGGTTGCAGACTGGGTGGTAGAGAATGGATATGATTTTGATGGGAAATCCTTCTGTATCTATCACATAGATCCAAGCCAGACAGATGATCCAGAAGAACTGGTTACAGAGGTTTGTTTTCCAGTAAAAAAGAAGTAATGATATCATAGCTTGCTGCAGAATATTTGGCTTGGTCCTGCAATTTACGGCATCATTAGCCATGAATTGTGATAGCAGTTTACAAGAAAATGCCTATATTCCACCATTTGCTTTGCAAATGTACAGCTTACTTGATAGAGTGCAAATGAGTATTTTGATAAGTTTGGTATACAAAATTAAATTAAGGGAGGAACACATATGGAATTTTCAGAAAAACTTATAGCACTACGCAAGGGCAGGGAATTGACACAGGAACAATTAGCTGAACAACTAAATGTTTCAAGGCAGTCTGTTTCAAAATGGGAAAGTGGGCAGGTCATACCGGAAGTAGGGAAGATTGTTGAATTGAGCAAAGCATTTGATGTTACTTTAGATTATCTGTTAAAACCGTCAGAAATAGATGAACTGTCGGTCAAGACAGATATGTTGGAACAGCAGCAAAAGCAGATGTTAGACAGAGGGCTGAAACGTACAAAGATTTGTAAAAATATCATGTACTCAGTTGTCATATATTTGATATTTTTTGCCGTATTTTTTGTAGAGCACTATCTCTTTTTCCGTTTGGAATTGGAAATCTGGGGGAAGCCTATGATATTTGCGGAATTTCTTGTTGCAACTGCAATTGTAATCTTTGTTTGGGCAAAAAGCTTTACCAGGAAACAACAAAGCTAACCAACATTAGAAAGAAAAAAATGCCTGACAGGTGCGAAGCATCTGTCAGGCATTTTGTACCATAATGTTTTCTTCTTCATACTCCTTATAATCTAAAAACCAATTTTTAGATACCGTTTTGCCGCATAATTGGCTTTTTGAACAGAAAGAGAGACTAGGCTGTACCTATGTGATTTAAGTAGAGTAAGAATTTCTTTCATCATTACTGTTCCAATGCCAAAGCCCCGATATTCTTCATAAAGGGAGATGGCCAAAGGGGGCACAAGGGGAATGACGAAATGGTATGAATGTGATATAATCAAATTGTCAATCGTGATTTGAAGAGATACATATATGTGAACTTATTGTTATATAGTAAACGCATAAAATACATGCGTTAACTATAATGGATGCGCACGGATACACATAGGAAGTTATGCTGCTTTGCAGCGTGTATCCGGCGCTGTAAACGAGGCAAAACGCAAGCGTTTTTTTCGTTTACTATAAATATGGAAGGGATTATAAATATGTCAAGACAAATACGAACTTCTGCAAAAGCAGTTATAATTCAAAATGGTAAATTGCTTGCAATAAAGTTGAATGACGGCAAAGAGGAATGGTATATTTTGCCCGGCGGTGGTCAAGACGGTGAGGAAATGCTTCCTCAGACTGTTGAACGGGAAGTTAGGGAAGAAGCTAATCAAATTGGATTTGATTGGTTGGATTTGTCTATATTGAATAGATTGCCATTGTTTCCATCAAAACTTCGCCGCCCAATAATGAATTTTTATGAAGGAAAAGAGTATATAAAATATCTTGGAAATGAAGAGGTAGGTGATCCGGAATGCTTAGAATAGATGAGTATATTGATGATTTAATAAATACATTGAAAGATGCTTTTGACGAAAGATTGATGTACATAGGATTACAAGGCAGCTATCTTCGTAACGAAGAGACTAAAAATAGTGATATTGATATTATGGCTGTGATTGACAATCTTTCGGTTGAGGATTTAAAAACCTATCAAAAAGCACTTGTTTTAGTAGGGAATTTTGATAAGTCTTGTGGTTTTATTTGTGGCAAAGCTGATTTAGAACATTGGAATCCGTTGGAAATATGTCATTTATTGAACACAACTAAAGATTATTATGGAGAATTAAAAAATCTTGTTCCGGTATATACCATTGAAGATGAAAGGAACTATATAAAATTAAGTTTAAATAATCTCTATCACGAAATTTGTCATCGTTATGTACACGCTGACAGGGAGTATAACATTTCAAAGCTGCCGATAACTTCTAAATCAGTATTTTTTATCATGCAACATTTGCATTATTTGAGTAGTGGCAATTTTATTCCAACAAAACAAGAATTGCTTGAATGTATTCAAGATGAGGATAAAACTGTTTTGGAATTGAGCATATTATTACAAAATAATATCGACTATGATTTTGATAAAGCTTTTTCTGTATTGTTTAATTGGTGCCAGAATACATTATCAAGAATGTGATTAAGAGTACTTATAATTCCTATACTGACGAAATAGAATGAATCCAATTTGCATATGCAGCTATAAATAATGGGAGAAGAATGTTTGAAACTGGAAATCGGATTGTAAAACAGATTCTGATGGAGTGAGTAGACTGGAAAAATATCAATAAATTTTTTATCCGTTTCCATACTGATACTATTGGCCGTGAATAGAGTAACGATAATTTAATCTATGAAAGGATGTGTTGATATGGGGTTGGCAGAATTTGAACGGAAAAAAGATGAAAAAATTGATGGTGTGGTTTATGATATGTCGCCATCACCTGGATATAGACATTGCATTGTTAATGGTAATATTCATAGGATAATAGGAAATGGATTAAAAAATAGTATATGTTTTGCGTCTATTGAAAATTTAGATTAAACTATCATTCCCTACCAAAATCCCCATTTTACGCAATCTATCAAATCCATTACATCATCAAATCAACCATTTTCCCTTGTTTTTGCCCTCATAGGACCAAAACAAGGGAAAGTTTTTAATTACCGCCCACCACCTTATACAAAAGCCTTGCGGAAGTCCGTTTCGCCTCTCTGGTGGCATGGGCATAAACATTCATTGTGGTACTTACATTAGAGTGTCCCAGAAGTTCCTGCACATCTTTCGGGGCTGCCCCGTTTGATAACAGATTGCTCGTATAGGTGTGCCGCAACTGGTGGAAGTGGAAATTTTCAAGCCCCTCTACGTGTTTCTGAATCAGCCTGCATACATTGGAGAGGGTTGCGGTTGATTCATAGGAACCATCCTGACGTAAACATACAAAAAACAGTTCTTCGTAATCGTCCGGTATCTCCTCCGTCTTTGCAAAGAATACAGATCATAATGCGTCCTTCCCTTTTCCATTACTTTCTGATAGTAATTGCGGAAATACATTTCGCCACACTGGAAACGCTCTCTGTGCTGTTGCTTTCTGGCTTTTTTTAGTATCTCTGCCAGTGTGTCGCAGAAGTCCACTGTACGGATTTTTTTCCGCTTGGTTGCACCGATTTCCATCTTGTGGCGGGTGGCATTGTAACGCATACTCCGGCGGACGGTAAGATACTGTTCCTCAAGGTTGATGTCCTGCCATGCCAGCCCGCATACCTCGCCAATGCGTAATCCAGTATAATAGGCTATCTGCACCGGCAGGAGTGCCGGATTTCTTTTTTTACGGAGATAACCCGTTATCTCCGTGTACTGCTCATGGGTAATGGTCGGGATGTCTGTCTCATTTTC
>CANSYK010000095.1 GCA_947651225.1 uncultured bacterium
CTATTTCAAGGCTTTGTGGTACTTTTTATACTATTAGACTGTCAAACTCCCGTGTAAGAGACTTCCCATTTTTTGCCAGTTATTCAAAAAGAGTGATGCAAAAATGTATCATTGTAAAAAAGGGCAAATGTGCTATAATGAAAGAACAGAGAAAGGGGAATGGAATGAAAGATACAAATATCCAGTGGCATCCGGCATTTGTCAGTGCAATGCAGCTTGAATTTAAGGAAGACAGAGGAAAACTGCTGTTCGAGAAAGAACATAACCTGAACACAAAGCCGCTGCAGATTGACCTGCTGGTAATAAGAAAAGAGGAAAACAGGAAGATAGAAAATGAGATAGGGAAGATATTTAGAAAATTTAATATTATTGAATACAAATCTCCCAGCCAGTCTCTTGACATTGACAGTTTTTATAAATCAGCAGCATACGCATGTCTTTACAAATCTTATGGAAAAACTGTCAATGAGAGGAAGGCAGAAGATATCACCGTGTCCATTATCAGGGATGGCAGGCCGGAAAAGCTGTTCCGGCATTTCAAAGAACATGGGATAAGAACAGAAAATCCCTGCCATGGAATATATTATATTCTTGATAAAGTACTGTTCCCAACGCAGATTATTGTTGCAAAAGAACTGGATGGGGAACATCATACATGGCTTAAATCATTAACTGACAAAATGGAAGAAAATGACATGCGCAAGCTGATAAAGGATATCAGACATTTAACAGAAAAACAGGATAAAGAATTTGCAGATTCTGTGCTGGAAGTATGCTTTAGAGCAAATGAACAGATAATAGAAAAGTTGAAAGGGGATGATACCATGAGTGAGGCATTACTTGAAATTATGGAGCCACTTATAGAGCCAATCATAGCTGAGCGAGAACGTATGATTGAAATACAGTTAAGAAAGGAGATACAGGAAGAAGATATTAAAGGTCTTGTCGCAGTTTTACATGACTTGGGGACTGATGACAACATAATAAGAGCAGCACTTAAGAAACAGTACCATTTATCAGAGGAAGAGATAAATAAATATCTGTAAGGGGATTTTATAAGGGCAAAATCCGGAGATTTCCATTTCAGGAAATCTCCCGTCTTTTCTATACAAATCTATAACTTTTAGCAACTGGAGAAAAACAATTTATATATCTAATCATATATGTGTTTACTGTGCTAAATTAGGACATTGGGGATGCTCTGTTCTAGTGGGGTTAAATACAATGAATGCTTGGGAAATTGCTTAAAACCTTTTTGATAATATTTTACAGAAAAACAGAAAAAGGTGATTTTCCTTATATATAGCAATGATAAAATATGTTTTTTTGTATATTTTAAAGAATGGTGGTTATAAATGATTTTGAAGAGATGGATGAAGAATTTCCAATCAACCATCTCTATTTAGTTATTCTGTGAAATTTATGTCAGTTTATTAGAACGAAATTCTGAAATGCTGTGTTCTATCCGTGACAAAATTTCTGAATGTTTCCAAATGTGTTCATAGCGTTTAAAATCTGTATAGATATAGTTAAGTAACTTATCAGTATCAGATGGAACTAAGGCAAGTACATAATAGATTAACGCATAGTAATAGTCTTGTAAAATGTTAAGAGGTACAGTTTCAAGCTTAGAATATGTTAAATCTAGTTTTTTTTGTAAATTGGATGCATTGAAAGCCGCTGCTGACTTTAGCGATACATATCCTGAATAGCATTGCTCGCTTAATAGCACACAGTTTATGTGAAACGATGCCAGTTGTGTATAGCGAGGTGCTGTATCAAAATTTTTGGAATAAATAAAAGTGCTTATGTGTGGGACTGTAAAATTAGGATGTTCCATATATATGTCTGTTAGTTCTATCAAGGTAATAAAAGCAACCCTTATTTCTGATATAAAGTTCTTGTCTTCAGGAAGGAAATTTATTTTAAATATTTGTTGGGTTGATTGATTTATTTCCTCTAATTTTTTTATGTAGAGTTTCATATCATTTTCCTCTTGTAGAGTTCGCTTTTCCCACAGTCCAGATACACATAACTGAAAGGGATGGCTGATGTTCATCTCTAAAAGAGATAATAATAGTTTTGAGTAGCTGGGTTTGGTAAAGTTTTTCTTATCATGTTGTTTTATATATTCTATACGTTTGATAAGGCTATCTATAAAGGATATATGAGATTCCCATGAGTTAGAGGGATTGCTGGCGGTTTTCGTATAGAGATTAAGGAAATCCATATATATTATATAAAGTTTTTTCCAATGTTTGTATTTTTCACCTGGGCGGCTGGTCAATTTTTTTGCCAAGTCATTAAAATTTTTATTTAGTTCTTCGATAGTATCAATATCACCATTTTCTAAAAAGAATTTGATACACCGTATATGATAATACCAAATTTCGGCAAAATGTTCGTTGTAGTCAGAAGAAGATTTATATAATAGAGAAAATGTAGCCTTATGTGTTTTCTTTATTGTGGTACATAATATGCCATAATCTATAGGTGCAGAGTTGTGGTAGCATATTTCGTCAAGCATGAAGTTTAAAAAAATAAGAACTTCGGAAAAACTGTTTTCTATATTGAATTTTCCATATAAAAGAGCATACGGGATAAGTAGGCTGTCTATATAAACATATTTATTATCTTCTTTTTTTATGAGGTTCATATTTACCAAAGATGCCATTGTGTCAAGTAGCCTATTGCTTGTATTCTTAGAATCTAAGTCCGCTATCAAATTTTCTGGTAATCCCTTATCTCCATGGAGTGCCGTTAACAAAACCAACAGCCATTCATCAACAGAAAGAATATCTTTATATATTTTGCGTATATGTCCGATTAAGTTGTTGCCGCTTCTGTTTGAGTTATCTGTGTTGGACATACTGAATTTATCTGTTGGGAGGGGGTTTTTATCAGTGTTTAAAGAGAGAGCATCCAAACTTTCTTTGAGTTTTTCTATTGTTTCTTGCTTATCCTTTTTACTGTTCCATAAATTTTGTATTAATAATATCAATGTGTGTAATAGAAACAAATTTCCTTTTGAAGCAGAAAGTAGTGTATTGCTCATTTCGTTTGGATTTGCAATATCAATATTATTTTTTTTAAAAGAGAGGCTGATGGTCTCTGGTTGTGGCTTCTTATAAAAACTATGAAATGGCAAATATAATATATTTTCGTTGTTTTTGGGAGAAGCTATATCATAATCACAAATCAGTATTATATTTTTATAAAGCTTACAATCCTTAATAAGGCTGTTCAGAGCATCTTGTGAAGGAATGCTATGAATAATAAAATAATGTTCTTTATTTTGTAAGAGATAAGCATTTAATATGGCTGGGTATAGTTGTGATTTTGTTTCTTTATTTTTGTGTAGTATATCAAGTGAAATGCCTTTAGGGAGTTCGTTATTTTGGTATGACTTATAACTGATACAGTGTGAAATGTTATATAGTTGGGTTTTGATATATTTTAAAACATAATTATTTGTGCGTTCGATAACTGTGCCATGAATGACTGTAAAATGTGTTGTTTTATCAAGTGACGAGAGTAGATTTGATTTTATATCTGTTGGAAATAGGCTGTGAAGTAGTTGTGATTGTGATTGCATAGCAAATCCATGGCGTCCGATTAAAAAGCAAATTGTAATAATATCAATAATTGAATCTTGTGTTGTTATGTCTGTTAGCATCTTTGGTTCCAATTTGAGTTTACTTCTACAGTAGTCTGCTAATTCGGGAAAAGATTTTTGAATAAATAAATGGTTGGATTTATCACGATAGGTGTTTTCTCTGATGGAAGTATCATCTTTTTTCAAAAGATGGAGAAGTAAAAAATTAAATAATATAGGGATTTCCGGTGTGTCGGAGTTGCCTCCTTCAAGTATCAAAGTTTTCAGCAAAGTATTACGGTCGAGAGAATTCGTGGTAAAATGATTTTTTTGGTATTTTACCATATATAAAAAGAAATCAATCGATTCTGTACCTTCAAAATGGTAACTATCAGTATCAGAAAAGCAAGCCCTTAATAAGTCGGTCATAGTAGTAGAAAAATAATAAAGTTTCTTTGGAGTCGTTTTTTCCGTGTCTTTTGTCATAATGTATATTGTCGCCCCTCTCTATAGGAATGATTTTGGAAGTGTTTCATGCTAAGATGTGATTGGATTAATAGTATAGCATAAATGAAGCGAGAGGAGAACATTAATATGAAAAAAAAGAAGTACATTTCGGAAAAAATTGGTGGGGAGTACACAAGGTGGAGCAACGGAAAAGTGCTGCTGTTTGCTCCAACAGGTAGGGGCAAGACCACGTTCATTATGGAAGAGGCTGTGCCATTCTGGCTGGATGGCAGAAAAAAAGTGAAAATTTTGGTAAATCGTAGGAGTCTTTTACGGCAGTATATTTACGAGGAAGCTTTGGCACAGGAATATTACACACAGGGAATTGAGATGCAGACGTATCAAGAATTCGCTAGAGAGATTAGGAAGAACGGAATCGCTGAAGCATTTTGGGGCTATGATGTTGTGGTGCTGGATGAAGTCCACTTTTTTATATCGGATGCAGATTTTAATCCTTACGATACTTACATCGTTTGGCAGGCAATTTTGCATTCTTATGTGAATTGTATGATTTTCATGACTGCTACGCCAGAAGAACTTCAGCCGTTTTTGGAAGAGTATGAAGAAGCGCTGGAAAAATTTGTTCGGCAAAATAGAATCGAACGAAGGCACTATGACCACTTTTGGCACTATGAGTTGGAGGCAGATTATGATTATGTCAAACCGGAAATTGTTCCTGACTTAGAAACTTTAACAACTATTATAGCCAAAAGTCAGAAAAAATCCATCATTTTTATGGATAATATCGAAAAAGGCAGAGAAATGAAAGACCAGATTAAATCAATTAACAGCAATAAAAGGATTGTGTGTTTGGACTCTGGTTCTATGGACAGCCTTAATCAAGAGGAGAGGCATGTCATGCAGTCGCTTTATATGGCCAACAAGGTAGAGTGTGATGTGTTGATTACCACCTCTGTGCTTGACAACGGAGTCAGCATCCATGATGCGGATGTAGAAAATATTGCCATTTTTACAATCTCCAAGTCAAGTTTTTTACAAATGTTGGGAAGGATCCGCACAGAAGACACGGACCAATTAAACCTTTTACTGGTGCCACAGTCACCGAAATATTGGGAACGAAGAGAGAAAATGTTAGAGGAAGAGGTGGAAGAAATTGACCGATTGGTGAGCGGTGGACGTTACGAGTATGGTTGTGAACTCTTGTGTGATGCAGTTTTAAATGACAGCAAAATGGTTGATTTGTACAAAAAAATTTTCCTTCTAGTCCCATATGGAGAGGCTTTTCCTATATACAATGGAAAAAATATTCCAGTGATATCAGGTGGATATGGAAGTGGGGGAAGGCTTGTTATTAACCGTTTGTCAGTGGCTAAAATACGACAGATGCTACATATAGTTCGGCGAATGCATGTACTATCACGGAGGGAAATTGAGAATCCTTGTTATGAGCAGCTTTCTTGGATTGGCAAAAGTTCAGATGACGTGATTTGTAGAACATCTACACATTTAGAAAAAGAAAAACAAGGATTGATTGAAAGATTTCTAGAGGTTCAAAATTATGATAAGTCGGAATTTGCGGAATGGAAAAAGAAAATTGCGAAAGATTACAGGAATAGTTGTTTAAAGCACCTGAATTTAAAGTCTGGTAGTCCAATTAAAGAGAACGATTTAGTTAGAATCTTAAAGGAGGAAGGGTTTGCGTTGGAGACGGTACCAGATGGGAGTAGACGCAATAGGTATACAATTAAGAAGTTATAAAAAGATGGATGTATTATTGAAAATAGAGATTATGAATGATAATGTTAGTTTTGCGAATTGTCGCCGCAACGTAAAAATATCTTTTTTGATTCAGATATTATAAAATTGAAGCAATGACACCCCCTACAGCAAAGCTGTAGGGGGATGAAAACATAGAGGAGGATACGGATGAAAAGAAAAAAATGGTATGGGGTGTATGGATTTAACGGCTTGGGAATTTACACAGATTATCAAAAGCTATTAGATGCTCATGATTATATTCGGGGAGGACGAATTAAATCTTTTCCTAATCAAGAAGAGGCAGAAGATTTTGCAACAGATGGCTTTATCAGGCTTAATAATGGTGTGGATGCTCTATTTGCTACTATACCAGAGGGGAGGACGTTGCAGCCGAACTATTTCTATTTCCGTGCGCATAAATAGAAAGAAGGGGAGAGTAAACTAATAAATTCATAAACAGAAAAGGAGGACAAAATGGACGAAACGAAAGTATATCTGGCTTCTGATATTCAGAGGGCTTTATCAATAGGGCGAAGTAAAACGTATCAATTTTTAGAAGAGGTCTATGAAAAACAGGAACCATTTCGGGTGATTAAGGTGGGGAAGCTTTTCCGGGTTCCGCAAAAGTCTTTTGACGAGTGGATTAACGCCATAAAATAAGGAAGGGGGGACAATAGATGGCTTCCAATAAGAAGGGATTTGCATTTTATGAAGCTGGAAGCTGGTATCATAGGATTAAGGTGCTCAAAGAAGATGGTACCACCAAGTACTCGAAGAAGGGAGGATTTGCAACAGCCGAAGAGGCAGAAAAAAGTTACCAGAGGTATGAAGAAGAGTACACCAGAGCATATCGTAATTACCATGTTACGACATCTACAGACTTTGATTTGAGAGATTATCTGGTTTATTGGTTGGATGAGATTTTTTCTCCAAGAGTTGAAAACAGCACAAAGATGCTGGCTTCCTATGTATTATATGAGTTACTTCTTCCTAACATGAGCCAGGGGATTAAGCTGCGTTATGTGAATGTGGAATATTTGGATGCGTTGTTGGCAAGAGCGGCAAAAACGTGTGAATCTGCGGGAAATAAGGGTAGGGAGCTGTTGATTCTTGCGTTAAAAGATGCAGTAGTACAGGGTTATATTTCTAATAACCCTGTACCTTCTACGAAGCCATATAAACGGAAGAAATCTGCTATAACTGTTTTCAATAAGGAAGAGATACGGATTTTCCTGGAAAAAGCTTCGGAAAATAACTGGTACTTGGAAATTCTTTTAGGGTTATTTATGGGGTTGCGCAAAGGGGAGATTAGTGGACTAAAATATGGAGATTTTAACTTGGAACAGAGTACGGTGTCTATTGTTAGACAGATTACATCAAATCCCATTGTTCCAAAAGGGCAAGGAAAAATAACAGAGTATCAGGTAATAGAGAAACCGCCAAAAACTTCTAACAGTTACCGGACACTTCGGGTTCCAGACTCTATTATGGATGAGGTGATTAAAAGAAAGAAACAGAATGATTTTAGAAAAGAACAGTTAGGAAAGGATTACATAGACAGAGACTATATCTCATGCTGTGAAAATGGTCTGCCTCATGCTGCTTCTTCTTTTAATACAGCATTAACGAAACTATGTAGCAGATCTGGCTTACCTCATGTGACTGTTCATGGTCTAAGGCACATGTATGCCAGCATTCTGGTGGAACAGGGTGTTCCATTAATAAAGGTATCTGCTTTACTTGGCCATGTAAGTATTCACACTACATTTGAGTATTACTGTGAAGTGTTGGATGAAAATGAGAAGATAAGGGGATTCTTAAATACTAATTTTGTACCAGGGGGTTAAAAGGATATGTTGGATTTAAAGCTGCAAAATTACATAGACTGGAATGTAAAATCTGTAATCAAATTGTTAGACAGAAATAACTATGCTTATCGTGTCGTTCTGAAATATGAGGACGGCACGGTAAGAACACAGCAAAAGTCAGGATTTAAGACAAAAAAAGAAGCGGAAGATGCCAGAAGGCGTTCCATAGGTGAATTGAGTAATGGCACATATGTGGTCAATAATAATGTGAAATTAAAAGATTTTTTGGAATATTGGTTAGAATATGATATCCGGCAAAGGGTTAGAAGTTCCAATACCTATGATTCCTATTCACAGATTGTAAAAAGGCACATTGTTCCATTTCTTGGGAAGAAAAGATTGACGGAACTAAATAGGGGAGATATCCAAAGGCTGTACCAAAATCGTGCGGAATATTCTGTTTCTATTGTGCGGCAAGTAAAAACAGTGTTAAATGTTTCTTTTCGTTATGCAGTAGTACACAAATTGATTCCGCTGAATCCGGAAGAGGGGATTAATCTGCCAAAGGTGGTGAAAGCGAAACCTTATCACACCAGAAATATTGATACCAGGAAAACTCTGACTATGGAGCAAATACAGACTTTGATAGAAGCCAGCAAGGGAACACCTATTCATATGCAAGTGCTTTTCAATGTGCTTATGGGACTGAGACGGCAGGAGATTAACGGTTTAAAGTATTCTGATGTAGACTATATTAATCGTACTTTGTCGGTGGAGCGTCAATTAGGGAAAGAACTAAACCGGAATCCGAATGGTATTGATGACAAACCAATGACAAAAAGGGAATTGCCATTAAAGTCATCATCAAGTAAAAGGGTGCTGCCTATTCCAGATTATGTGTTTGAAGCAATTCTGGAGGAACGAAAGGTTTATGAAAAAAATAGAAACCGAAGGAAGTCACAATTTTGGGATTCCGATTACATCTGTTGTTCTGGTTTTGGAAAGCCACGCAGCAAGGATTTTCATTGGAGGCATTATAAAGAGCTTTTGAAAGGTGCAGGATTGCCTAATATAAGATGGCATGATTTGCGAAGTACTTATTGCACGCTGTTGTTAAAAAGCAATTTTAATCCAAAGGCAGTATCTAAACTGATGGGTCATGCAAGAGAGCTGGTTACGGTAGATGTATATGGAGATAATCAGAATATTATTCCAGAAGAAATTCCTGAACTGCTGTCATATATGGAAGATGTTATGCCAAAAGGGAAGGAAAAATATAGGGTGGAAGATAATGTGCTGGATGTTGCAGCAGAAGTTGAAAAATATTTGCCAGAAAAAAGGAGAGAATAAAAAAAGAACAAATGTTTTTGGATTCTATACAAGTTGGTATATATATGATATAATGAAACCTACTTTTGTGTTACTGAGTCCATGTTGATTTATTGCTTTTATTCAGTTTGAAAAAACGGAATCAGTGAACAGAATTCGTCAAAAGCCTGTTTTTCCCAAAACGGAGAATGTGGCTCGACGAATTTCTGCCTAATAGGTGAACTTTTTTACTATGTGAATGATACATTCACATTGGATTTTATGGAGGTGCTTTTGTGCAAAATAAACAAAAACTTTTCAAACTTCACTCGGATTATCAGCCTACAGGCGACCAGCCACAGGCTATTGAAGCTCTTGTAAAAGGTTTTCAAGAAGGCAATCAATTCCAGACTTTACTAGGGGTTACGGGCTCTGGAAAGACTTTTACAATGGCAAACATCATACAGCAGCTCAACAAACCCACTTTGGTAATAGCGCACAATAAGACCCTCGCTGCACAGTTGTATGGGGAGTTCAAAGAATTTTTCCCTGAGAATGCAGTAGAGTATTTTGTCTCCTACTACGATTATTACCAACCAGAAGCATATGTACCATCTTCGGACACCTATATAGAAAAGGATTCTGCCATAAACGATGAGATTGATAAGCTGCGCCATTCCGCAACAGCGGCATTAACAGAGCGGCGGGATGTCATTATTGTGGCAAGTGTTTCCTGTATTTTTGGATTGGGAAGCCCGGTAGATTATCAGAATATGACAGTTTCCCTGCGGCCTGGAATGGTTAAAGACAGAGATGAGGTGATTCATCGTCTGGTAGAGATACAATATACCCGCAATGATTTGGATTTTAAGCGTGGTACATTTCGGGTACGTGGCGATGTACTGGAGATTTTTCCGGTAAATGAATCAGAAAGGGCAATCCGTGTTGAGTTCTTTGGAGATGAAGTTGACAGGATTACAGAGATTGATGTGCTGACTTCACAGGTGAAAGCGGAGTTAGAGCATATAGTTGTTTTTCCTGCGTCGCATTATGTAGTAGAGGCAGAGGCGATGGAGCGTGCTATTGGCACAATTGAAGAAGAGCTGGAAGAACGGATTCAGTATTTTAAAGGTGAGGACAAACTTTTGGAGGCGCAGAGGATATCAGAGAGAACAAATTTTGATATTGAAATGCTGCGGGAAACAGGATTTTGTTCTGGTATTGAGAATTATTCCAGACATTTATCTGGGTTAAATCCAGGGGATACACCAAATACATTGCTAAATTATTTTCCAGATGATTATATTATAATGATTGATGAGTCCCATATTACGATTCCGCAGGTAAGAGGAATGTATTCTGGTGACAGGGCAAGGAAGGAGACACTTGTAGAATATGGTTTCCGCCTTCCATCTGCTCTGGATAACCGACCGCTTAATTTTGGAGAGTTTGAAAGCTATATTAACCAGATGTTGTTTGTATCTGCCACTCCGAATGTATATGAAAAAGAACATGAGCTTGCACGGATTGAGCAGATTCTCCGGCCGACGGGGCTTTTAGATCCAGAGATTGCAGTACATCCAGTGGAAGGCCAGATTGACGATTTGATTGGAGAAGCAAGAAAGACGATTGAAGCAGGCAATAAGGTAATGGTGAGTACCCTTACAAAAAAGATGGCAGAGGATTTGACAGATTATATGAAGGAAGTTGGAATCCGTGTAAAATATCTGCATTCTGATATTGATACATTAGAGCGTTCAGAAATTATCCGTGACATGCGTCTGGATGTATTTGATGTGCTTGTTGGCATTAATCTTCTTCGTGAGGGGCTTGATATACCGGAAATTGCTTTGGTTGCGATTTTGGATGCGGATAAAGAAGGTTTCCTGCGCTCGGAGATTTCACTTGTACAGACGATTGGACGTGCGGCGCGAAATGCAGAGGGACGGGTAATAATGTATGCAGATACCATTACCGATTCCATGGACCGTGCGATTAGTGAGACAAATCGCCGTCGTGCGATTCAGATGAAATATAATGAGGAGCATGGGATTACGCCACAGACGATAAAAAAAGCGGTCAGGGACATTGTGCGCATTTCAAAGAAGGTGGAAGCTTCTGATTTTGATATTGCGAAGGATTTAGAATCGATGAACCGTAAGGAAATCGATATTGTATTGAAAAATATTCAGAAAAAGATGAATGCGGCGGCAGCAGATTTGAATTTTGAGCTGGCAGCGCAGCTTCGTGACCAGATGCTTGAGATTAAGAAGCAGCTACAGGAGATGGAATAAGCTTTGTAAGCTACAACTAATTTTGGTGCGGTATCAAAAAGGAGAAGGGCGGATGAAAATAGGTGTTGATTATTATCCAGAGCATTGGGATAAAAATTTATGGGAAAAAGATGCGAAAGATATGAAGGAGGCTGGTGTAGAGATTGTCAGGATGGCAGAATTTGCATGGAGCCGTTTAGAGCCGGAAGAGGGGATATATTGTTTTGAATGGCTGGATGAAATTGTTGAGTTATTTGCAAGAAAGCAGATTCAGGTGTTTTTATCGACTCCAACCTGTACGCCTCCCCTTTGGCTGTTTGAAAAATATCCAGAAGTAATACAGGTGGATAAAAACGGCAGGCGGATTCCGATTGGAATTCGTGGCCATCGTTGTATGAACAGTCCTATTTACAGAGAAAAATGTGAAAAGATAATACGGCAGATGGTTTCCCGTTATGCGGATAATGAATGGGTAATTGGCTATCAGATTGATAATGAGCTGGAAGCGAATCATTGCTGCTGCCCTATTTGTGAAGAAAAGTTTCGGCTTTTTATAAAAAATAAATATCAGACAGTTGATAAAGTAAATGAAGCGTATGGAAATTCTGTATGGAGTGGGGAGTATTCTTCTTTTTCACAGGTAAAACCGCCATTTGGGGAGCATCAGACCTGGCTGAATCCATCATATATGCTGGATTTTAACCGCTATGCGTCTGAGAGTACAGTAGAATATGTTAATTTTCAGAGAGAGTTGATTCATTCTATTGATGAAAAGGCTTTGATTACTACTAACACATGGTTGTGTGAAAATATGCCAGATTTTTATAAAATGTTTGAAAAACTGGATTTTGTATCTTTTGATAATTATCCAGCAACAAAGCTTCCTGAAAATGAGGAGGTATTATATTCTCATGCTTTTCATTTGGATTTAATGCGTGGGATTAAAAAGAAGAATTTTTGGATTATGGAAGAACTTAGTGGAAGTTTGGGGAGTTGGACGCCAATGCAGTCAACTTTGCAGCCAGGAATGTTAGAAGGGTATTCTTTACAGGCAATTGCACATGGGGCAGATGCAGTGCTTCATTTTCGTTGGAGAACTGCGGTGACAGGGGCAGAGATGTTCTGGCATGGATTGATTGACCAGAGTAATGTCAAAGGAAGGCGGTATCAGGAATTTTGCAAATTATGCCATACAGTAAAAGAATGGAAAGAAATAGAAGGTTCTATTATAAAGAACCATATTGCGATTTTGTATTCTTCAGAACAGGAATATGGTTTTAAAGTTCAGCCGCAGGTAGAGGGAATGCATTATTTTACACAGATGAAAGCATATCACGATGCATTTACCTGTCTTGGTATTGGGGTAGATGTAATTGATTGGCTCAGTGATTTATCAGGTTATGATATTGTGGTAGCGCCGACTCTGTTTGTTACGAATGATAAAATTGAAGCAAATTTAAAAGAATATGCCAGACAGGGCGGAACTCTGGTTTTGACAAACCGTTCTGGTATTAAAGACGAATATAACCGATGCATTATGTCACCATTGCCAACAGTCTTTTCGGAATTAACTGGTGCAGTAGTAAAGGAATATAATCCAATTGGAAAGAAGACACAAAAAATTGAGATGTCTGATAAAATATGGAAAGGAAAGCCATTTACCTGTACATTGTGGTGTGACGTTATTGAACCAAATCAGGCAGAGGTATTAGCATGTTATGGGGAAGATTTTTATCAGGGAGAGGCTGCAATTACGGTTAACCATTATGGAAGTGGAAAGGTCTACTATGCAGGAACTGTTTTGAATCGAAAAGGGATGGCGGTTCTGGTAGAATTTATTGTGAAGGATTTGGGGATGGAATATATTCAAGGGATTCCTTTTGGCGTGGAACGGACAGTCCGTCAGAAAGAGTCAGGACAGTATGTCTTTTGGTTTAACAATACAGAGAAGAAACAGGATTTTGTGTCATGGAAGGTGCAGGAGGGGAAGACGCCTGTTACGGAACGTGCGATTTTAGAACCCTTTGAGATGGCGATTATAAAGGAGATAAAATAGCCGTGAATAGTAAATTTGATGTTACTATTCACGAGGTGGGGAAATAAGACACGACAACAAGGGACTCTTATGAGTCCCGCTGTCTGTCCTTCATCCGGAAAGTGCTGGAGAATTCTAAAGTTTAGGATTTCAATCCGGCTGGCTTCGGTTTTTTGAAAACTTCTTTTACGGATTGATACAGGTTCTGTTGACCACTCGTTGCGAAATGGTCAATTACGCTTAAGCACTCGCAGAAATATGTCAGCTGTTCAAAGCTCCTAAGCGATATTGCCTGGTTTATTTTCCTTCAGTATCCGAGCCTTCCGCCCGCAGAGGTTGTTATCGGGTTCCACAAGGGGATTTGACAGGAACAGGAGATGGTTATGTTTATATTTGGCCATCCCTAAGGACATCCATCCACTGCCTTGTAATTTCCCTGCGTGAAAAGGAGAAACCATCCCGTTCTTTCTTCAGCCCCTTAATTGTGGGGTTCAGCCCAGATGATTTTCCTTTCAAACCAGAAATGTTTTAAAAAGCCGGATCTGTGTCCGCATTTTCCCCAAAAACAGGCAGACCAGTGTGGATAACATTTTTTAAATTTCAGCAATTTTAACAATTATTTTTTATACTTTCCCCACCCCTTAAAAAGTAACATATGCTTTTATGGAGGGACACGAATTTGATAAAGATACTTGCAATATAATTGGTTGAATGGTATTCTTTTCATAAGCAGTGACGGGGACAAGCCCATATGTGAAGTTTGTTTTTGGTCGTACTTAAACAATACTATCTTGGGACAACTTTGTCACTGTTTTTTAGAAAAAAATGCGCTACAGCCTTGGCAGGCTATTGCACAGTGATTTTGTTCAATTCCTTGTTTGCCAGGATTGCCATGGCTTTTGGTTGACGTTTAAGAAGGGCATTAAAATTAAGCAAGACGGGGTATAAAGTGAAAGTAAGGAACAGTCCTTAAGGGCAAAAAATATTTGTAGAGTACACAATAGTAATATATAATGGGTGGAAAGATGATGTTAAGTTTATTGATGACATTGGTTGATTCTGAAGAGGAGCGCCAAAAAATTGAAGAATTGTATCAAATTTATCAGGGGTTGATGTATGAAACAGCATATAAGATATTACATCATTCACAAAATGCAGAGGATGCCGTTTTTGCTTCCTGGGAAAAAATAATCTGTCATTTGGAAAAAATTTTTGAGGTTGAGTGTAAGAAAACAAGGAACTTTATCGTTATAATAGTTGAAAGAACTTCAATTGATTTATACCGGAAGCTGTCCAAAAGCCGTGAAGTATTGACAGAGTTTGAGGAAATGCCGTATTTTGCTGTAAGAGATATTGAAATGGAGCAGGCAGAGGTTGTGGAATGGATTGGTTCCCTGCCAAAGCAATATGCAGAAGTACTATTGCTCTACTATGTAAATGGATGTAACCAGCAGGAAATTGCAGAACTTCTTTCCCTGACAGAGGGAACAGTAAGTCGGAGGCTGAAAAAAGCGAGGGAACTTTTGAAGGAAAATATGTAGGGATAGTTTTTTGGTGTGTTTGGAAATTCAAAAAAGCATGGTGTGCAATTTGAAAGAGTGGATTGTTACATATGTTTTGGTGGGAGGGAGATAGCATGAGTGATGATGAGTTGCGTGAAGCATTGGAGAGATATTCGGATGTTTATATGAGTTTGTTGGAAATAGACAAAATGCTTGTATCAGAGCATGTGTTTTCAAAGCGCTTTGAAAAAAAGATGAAACGCTTTTTATGGAGCCAGCGGCATTTTGGAAAGCATATCCGTGTTGGATATGCTGTTAGAAAGATTGCTATAGCAGCAGGCATTAGTTTAAGTCTGCTGGTGGCAAATGAAGTTAGTGCACGTGTATGGGGATTTGGTGCATGGGAAATAATACGCAGCCTTGTGGATGGCGGCAGAGGGATGCGTCTGGAATTTCATAAGTCAAAGGAGGAAGGCAAGGAGAAAGAGCTGCCAAAAGCAAAATATGATATGCCACAGTATGTGCCGAAAGGGTATCAGCAGGATTCTTTTGAAGAGGATGAATATTCATTTGGTGTTAGTTGGCACAAGAATGATAATCAATTGATTCGTTATGATAGGGATTTGTTGTTAGAGGGCGAGCCAATAGTAGTTGATGCTGAAAATGATGAAGTTAGAAAAGTTACAGTTATAGGGTTCAGTGTTGAAGTGTATTATGATGGAGAAACGGTTGGCATTAGTTGGCTTGATGATAAATATATGTATACTATTGATTCTTTTGATATAGAAGAGGATGAGTTAATGAAGATGATGAAGAGTATTTATGAATAACAGTGCAATTTATAAATAGTAATTAAAAACTTGCAGAAAATAAAAATATTTTGCAAGTTTTTTTATTTTCATTCGTTATTAATTAATGAAAGGAGGAAAAGATTAGAATAATAAAAAATATAGGAGGATAAGAAATGAGGAACAGGCTGAGAAAATTGGAATGTAGTTTATTGGTGCTTACTCTAATGTTTTCAGGCATTGCATTTATTAGGCCAGTGAATGCAAGACAAGCGGAAAAAGATGATATTCATTATGTAGAGGCAGATAAGGTGAGGGCGATTTTATCTATCAATGCAGGTGGGGATGCTACAGTCTATGGAAAAGTAAAGGGTGATATTATTGCACAACGGATAGTAGTGATGGCATCTTTGCAAAAGTATTCTAATAGCCAGCGTACATGGTTGGATGTTAAAAGCTGGTCATTAGAGCAAAAAACACATACTGTGACAATTTCAAAAAAATATAAGCTGACTTCTAAAGGAACATATCGTGTGAAAGTGACTGGTATGGTATATACTTCCAAAGGGAGCGAAAATGTTTCAGCAGTAAGTGTAGTTAAATCGTATTAAAAGAGAGAACTTATACGGGTATTTATGGTCGCAGAAGATTGAAAGTAGCCATAGAATGTTTTACAGTGAACAGGTTTCTGGGAACATACATAGGTATAGGGAGGCAGATAATTATGGTAAAAGGTAAAACAAAACGTAAATTAGTTATTATCCTGTCAGTTTTTCTTTTAGCTCTTTTAGTTATTTTGATAATTATTTATCATATAAATAGGCTGTATTTTTTGCCTGTGGAGCAACAGTCTGCTGTTTATTATGAAGAGGGCTGGAATATGAAATTTCCAACTGATATGGAAGTGGTGTATACAACCCATGGTGAGTTGGGATTTCAGGGAGATGGCATTAGATACTGTGTGTTTAGATGTAATGATGGGACAGATGATTTTTTTAAAGATTTTAATAAAGATAAAAGCAACGGGTTTGAAGAGGAATTCCGGTCATTAACCATAGGAACAGATGGCTCAGAAAATGACACAGCTTTGGCAATTAATGTACCAGATAAGTATTTGCCGGATTGGACAGACAATTATATATGGAAGAAAAAGGAGTATCATGGGCAGTTTGATTCCTTGTATATGGTTTTTAATCAGAAAACAAGCCAGTTGTTTGTCTTGGAAAATAGTATATGATTTATAGTTATTTGCATTAAATAAATGCAGGCAGGAACTTATGGGGGCAGGACTGGATGCCACCCTGGGATATAAAGAGAGCCAGAAAAGGGGGTATACACACAGATAACAAAAGGAATGTACATTCCAAAAAATCTAAAAAGCCAGTATTGAGAATTCCAGAAGTGGTCTATCTTTGTTAGAGAAACAGGCTCCTCATAAAGTGTCACTTCCTTTAATCTGTCATTCATGGAAATGCCGCCGACAGAATAAGTGTCGGCCTGCACCTGTCCACTGCCAAGCTGCATATAACGGCGAATCGGGTGTGTAGAATAAACTGTGTATTTATCACAGAAAATTCGACACACCACT
>CANSYK010000096.1 GCA_947651225.1 uncultured bacterium
GTGGTGTGTCGAATTTTCTGTGATAAATACACAGTTTATTCTACACACCCAACTGTTAAGAATTAATTTGAACAACTTGCTTGCTTGTTTTTCCAATTGCTGCATCAAAAAGCCTCGCTGTAGCCCACTACGTTGCTAAGCGCCAGCGGCGCTTGTTTAGCAAGGACCGACGCAGAGCGTAGAACTACGTTTTTTCTTTGCGCTTGAAAAAACATCCTTCGTAACTTGTCCATTTAATTTCTTAACAGTTCCTTAGTTGCTGCAATGGCAATTGATGTTTAGCATTTCATTACTGTGGAGGCACTTTGGAGCATTCTTTTGTCTTAAGTAAAGACAAGATAAAAGCAGTTATTTTGTTATATTGAAAATCATATCAATAATTTTCAAGCAGGAGGATATAAATATGTCGAGGATTACAGATTATAGTTTTTTGTTTCAAGATATGTTTGGGATGCAAAAGCCAACGATTCCCGGCACTTTTCAGTTGTCACAGTTAAACAGCAGTTCTGTACAGAAACAATTAAAAGCTGCAGGTATTGATACAAACAGCAAACAGTACAAAGCAGCATTGAAACAGATGATGTCGAATGCAAACGGCGCAATGTATACGAATATTCAGGGCATAAAAAACCTGATGAAAAATTATGACAAGGATGGGGACTATATTGATCCGACTACTGGATTGGCAGGCCTTTTGATAACAGATGAAAATGCGGAAAGCAGGAAACGTATTATCCCTATCCCTGAGAGTAGCCGGGATGAAATGTTTGAATTGACGAAGAAAGAATTTCTACGTGAAAATGGTGTTCAAAATGGTGACACAACAAAACGGTCAGATGTGTACACAAACCTGCACCGAAAAATGAAGAAAAACGACCGTCTGGCAGCAGGGTATACTATGGAAAAGTACGAACGGGCATACCGGCAGGCATTTTTGGATGCTGCAAGAAAAGCTGATCCTGATTGGAAAGTTGGAAAGCCTGTTAAGTTAGGTGCTTTAGATACTGTTACGAGAGAATCCGTAGAGGCTGATATGAAAAAGTCATCGAATAAAGCAACACAAGTATCTGTAGATATAACAGTATAGCAGATGATATATTTTTTAGAATGGGCGGTTGAAAAAAAGTAATTTTGGTAAGATTTTTTATTGTTAGGAAATATGAGTTCTATAACATAAAGATAAAAACAGCAGATTAGCGTAATCTTTAGTCTGTTGTTTTTATCTTTTTCTGCTCTGAGAATCCGTTTTCTGCAAATAATTTGTTTTTTTGTCATATTTTCTTTAGTATTTACTTGTTTATTCCTAATAGGCAAATAGTGTACAAAAATTAATTTTTTACGATATATATTATAATACTTTATTCGTGCGAAGGCAAAGTGAGGATGGTGCAAACCTATTTGCAATATCCGAGTGCGCCCGCAGGGTATTTGACTTTTGGGGGTAAAAAATGTTCAGTGTAGCAATTTGTGATGATGAGCCATATTTTAGAGAACAGATGAAAGAGATGCTCTGGCAGTATATGCAGGACAGCGGAGTTTATTATAAGATAGATCTTTTTCAGTCAGGAATGGAGCTGATCGAGTTGGGAATTGAACTGAATCAGTATAAAATTATTTTTCTGGACATCAATATGGATGAAATGGATGGAATTTTGACAGCGAAAAAAATCCGTGAACAAAATTCAGAAATCTTTCTTGTATTTGTCACAGCATTTGTAAATTATAGTCTGGAAGGTTATAAGGTAGATGCGGTTCGGTATCTGCTTAAAAACAATGTAAATATGCAGGAATCCATTGCAGAATGTATGGATGCTATATACAAGAAGATAAATTATGAAGTAATATGGAAAGAATTTGCTTTTAATGAGGGAAAGAAAAGAATTTCATTAGACTGTCTTTTATATATTGAGAGCCGGCTACATAAATTGGAACTTCATGTTATGGAGGATCGTATGATAACTTACACTATTTATGATACATTGAATAACATGGAAAATTATATTGGAAGCAAAAAATTTATCCGGCTTCATCAAAGTTTTTTAGTAAATATGAAATATATCAAAAGTGTTAGTCAATATGAGGCAGTTTTACACAGTGGCAAGAGTTTTCCAATCCCCAAAGCCCGCTATAAAAAGGTTTGGGATACTTATTTGGCATTTCGGGGAGAGATGTGATGATTGAGTATATAGAAAGTTTTCTGATTATTGTTCTTGAAATATTATGTTGTAAGATATTTTATAGTATATTTGGGGAGAAACGTGGAAAAAACAATATTTGGAATGAAGTTTTTCCGGTTGTCATACTTAGTTTGGTTACATTTTTATCATCTATGTTGTTCACTGACTATCTGATAGTAAAAATAATAATGTCTATATTGGAAATTGCAGTCGTCATGTATGCCTTTATAGAGGTGAATTTTATTAAATCCCTGATTTTATCGTTATTATTTGAGGGGATTTTATTTTTGGTGGATTATTTTACATTTTTATTAAGCAGAACAATATTTAAAGATATTGTTGGAATAGATGATATGAATTGTATCCAAGGGGTATTATTGATTTTGCTTGGAAAGGGACTCCTATTTGCAGTTGTCATCATGGTAAACAGGGGAATTGGCAGGCATTCTAAAGAGTCATTGGGAGATGAAGAATGGCTTGGTTTCATTTTCTTTCCAATATTCACAATCTGTACGATTGCTGCTATGATTTCAGTTTTAGGGAAACCCCGGATGCAGAGCAGGGATATGATTTACTTTATTATTGCTTTTGGTTTAGTGGGAATGAATATTGTCGTATTTCACTTGATTAACGATATTTTAAAGAGAGAAGAGAAAATACATGAAGATGAAATGTTTCGGCTGCAGGTAAAAAATCAGACACAAATGTACTATTCCATTTCTGAAAATTTTGAGAAACAGAGACAGAAAACCCATGAATATAAAAATCAGATGTTATGTGTTTCCTCTCTTTTACAGAAGAAAAGGTATGATGAGGTGGAGAAATATATTGGAAATATAAATAAGGAATTGAATTTTGAATTAGACTCCATTCGGACAAACCATGTTATAGTGGATGCAATATTAAATACAAAATACAGGGAGATGATAGAGAAAAATATAATTTTTGTCTTTCGGATTAATGATTTGTCCAACTTGATTGTGTCAGATGAACATATTGTGGTAATTCTGTCTAATCTGCTTAATAATTCTATTGAAGCATGTGAAAAGTGTAAAGGAAGAAGGGTTATCAAACTCAAATTTGTCATTGAGGACGATGGAGTTGTTTTATCGGTAAAAAATTCCTATGAGAGTCCTCTGATTTTCCAGGATGGGAAATATCAGACAACAAAGAATGAGTATGATGAGCATGGAATAGGGATCCATAATATCATTCATGTAATAGAGCAGTATAGAGGTTCTTATGTTATCAGACCCGATGATGGAGAATTTTTCTTTTCTATTTTTATACCCCAAAAAGTGACAAAGACCGACGATAAATAAAGATATAAGGCACATAAATTTTAAATATTTGGGCAGTGCGCAAAGCGTATTGCCCGTTATTTTATTCATTTTCTGCTTTGGAAGTCCGTTTTCTGCAATGGATATTGTTTTTGCATTTTATTCTGTTATTGTAAAAATTAGAAAAATTGTGTAGTCTCGGAAAGTCCATGAAGAAATAAAAGAATATTATGCTATGTAAAAAATGCAAAAAGGTGAAATAAAAAAATGGTTATTTTTGAGTTATTTGAGAATAGTGGTTAGAAAAAAAGGCATGACAATTAAGCCTGTCAAAAGTGCTTTTTTTTGACAAGTGAATTTACGTTATTTTTGGATAAGTTTTAGGATAAAGCTGTATAAAGATGCGCAGCTTTATATCTCGCATCAAGGTGTATGCATATGCCTGCGAGCATTGTCCAAAAAGAAAAATGTTCCCTGCCACGTATTTTTAGATGCTGCAGGCAATAGTCGTTAAGGACACGGTTGTTGGCTCGTTCACATGCCGTACGTTCGCTGTATATCGTTTTATATTGTTCCGAATCCCTGGGAATCTGCGGCTGGAAACGCAGGTCACTGTTTTTCTTTATGTAAACAGTGCGTCCATAGCTGCCGGGAGAGCATTTTTCGGCATAGGGGCAGGAGGCGGTGCGTCCGCATTTGAGTGGACAGCGGTATTTATGGGCACATTTTATGCCCTGCCTGGCACAGAGGGTGTCCTGTTAAAAAGCAGGGTAAAAAGAATGAGTGACCGGAGAATTTGTGCCTGGTTCTTGGCAGGACGTCCGCCAGCAGAATAAAATTTTGCAATATAATATACAATGAGGTCAAGGTTAAGGTTTAATAGTTTCTGGCACTCTTTGTGATAGAGGTCAAAAGCATATTTAGGGTTGCTGCGGGAAAGCCTGCGGCCATAAGTATTGACAAGGGTTCTGTACTCGTTATGGCCCTGCCATGATTCGGGTTTGAACATAATAATGTGTCCTCCTTTATTTGTAGTAGAAATGAGAAAATACTCTATAAATAAAGGGGCCGTTTTCACTGGAATTACCAGTGAAAACGGCCGCACATTTTGAGGTAAATGTCAAGAGTTTTATAGCAAAAAAATACAGAAATTTTTGCAGGATTTTTTAGGGGTTAAGGGAATCAAAAAGGGTAAATGTTACAAAAAAACAGAGGTGATAGTGGGATTTTGGAAATAAAGAAATCCAATAAAATAAGGACTGAGAGCTTCCGAGAGGACACATTTATTTGGGGAGGTATCTATGACATTACAACAGCTAGAATATATGATTGTGGTGGCAGAGAAGCCAAGACTTGATCCGCAGTAAGTAGTTTTACCGGAACCGTCTGCTTGGAAAATACACTGATTGCGCAAAAGCCATTGCAGAAAAGCGGGATGAATATATGCATGAGTTCTTAAAAGAATTTTATGATGAATGGGGCGAACAATAGGAAAGGACGTTATGTATGATTAGAGAAGTCGTAAAAGATGATTTAGATGGTTTATTAAAGTTGTATATGCAGTTACATGATAATCCCATGCCGGAAAAGACTTATGAATTAATGCAGATTTGGGATGTTATTTTACAGGATAAAAACCATTATGTGATTGTTGCGGAAGATAATGGGAAAATCGTATCTTCTTGCAAAGGAAGGAGGCTGTTGAATGAGTAATTTAATTGATTTACTGTGCTTTAGAAAAGAGAATATTTTTGAAATTTTCCATATAGCAGATAAAATTCAAAAGGGGGAATTTAAAAATTTCCTAAATGGGAAAAGCATGGTTTTATTCTTCCCCAGTACAAGTCTAAGAACCCGTGTAACATTTGAAAAGGGAATATATCTGCTTGGTGGACAGTCAATACTATTTCCGACAGAAACCTTGGATAAAAAAGAAAAGCTGGAAGATGTTTGTGGATATTTGAATAATTGGGCAGATGGAATCATTGTCAGACATAGAAATATAGATGTGGTTAAGGAGTTTGCGCAATATTCAACAATTCTTGTCATAAAAGCAATGACAGATTGGAATCATCCCTGTGAGATTATTTCAGATATGTATTCATTATCTAAAATCAGAGTAGATTTTACAAATGACAAATTCCTTTTCTGTGGTAAATCTGGCAATATTGGTCTTTCATGGAAGGAGGCGGCGAATGTTTTAGGATTTGAATTGTCACAATGCTGTCCAAAAGGATACGAAATGGAAGGAGTGCAGGCATTTAGGGATATCAAAGAAGCTGTTAAAGGCAAAGATATTATATGTACAGACTCATTACCGACAGACATACGCAGAGATTTTGAACACTATCAGATTACGAAAGAAATTATGGATATGGCAAATGAAAATGCCATTTTAAACCCTTGTCCTCCATTCTATCGTGACGAAGAAGTATCTGAAGATGTAATTGATTCTGATTACTTTGTTGGCTATCAGTTTAAGAGAAATTTGTTAGAGATACAACAGGCTATTGTGATTTATTGCTTAATGCACGAAAGAGGGACTGTTACATGGGGAAACTAAATGTTGACGGAACGGAAATACAAATCTTACAGATTGAAGAAGATGATTATATCTCATTAACCGATATGGTAAGGAAAATTGACCTCTTTTCCTTCTGTCACTTATGGAAAAATCACTATCCTTTTTTGGAAATTTGTGGTATACTAAGAAATTGATAAATTATTTCTTAACAGTTCTTGATTTCGGAATCAATCGCCTAATACCACAGCAGCGAAAGGAAACCATAAGATGGTACTGGAAGAAGTTTAGATTTTGGAGGGCTGCTCTCAAACGGAAATCGTATGAGAGGCAAATAAAAAAATGAAATGGAAGTGAAACGTATGATACCTGTCACAAACGGCGAAAACAAAAAAAAGAAGATGAAACACATTGGCCGCAAAGTTGGGAGTTTGGTTGCGGTGATGTTGGGGTTGAGTATCACCTTGGTTGTGGTATTGTGTGTGCTGATGTTTTATCGGCTCACCATGACCATGATGCAAAACGAATGTGTAAGTGGCACCGATGTGCTGGCTTACGAGTTGTCCGGCTATTCCGGCGATGATGACAAGACAGAACTTTTAGACGCACTCAAACAGGAAATGGGATGCGAGTTTACGATTTTCCATGGAGACGAACGGGCTTACACCACTATTATGCAAGATGGGCAAAGAGCCGTGGGCACCCGTCTTTCCAGCGAACTTGCCAAGATCGTGTTGGAGCAGGGCAAAAGCTATGTGGGTCAGGCCACTATTTTAGGAGAAGAGCATCTATGCTCATATGTCCCTACTTACGATGCCAATGGCCAAATTGACGGTTTGATTTTTGCGGGGATTTCCATGTCGTCCGCTACGCAGCAAATCCGTTTAACTATTATACTGTCCTGTTTAGTTGGCGCTGTCCTGATCATTCTTGGGATCATAATTGTTGGCGCCTACATAAAGAAAACAGTTTCCAATCCTCTCTTTCGCCTGGCAAAATTGGCACAGACTTTAGAACAGGGGGATCTTGGGTTAAATCAGCACCAGACAATGTCAGTAGGGATTGGCTCCAACGATGAAATTGGAGTTTTGTCCCGTAGCTTTGATAATACCATCATCCGGCTGAAAAAGTATATCGGAGAGATATCCAATATGCTGGAGGCCATTGCCAGTGGTGATTTGACAGCACAGATTACCCAGGAATATGTTGGGGATTTTGCTTCTATTCGTACTTCCCTGAACAATATTCTTCAAAAGCTCAACGGTACCATAGGACAAATTGTTACCAGTGCTGATTATGTTTCCAATGGGGCAGAGCAGATGTCTGCCGCTTCTCAGGCGCTCAGCGAAGGTTCTATGGAACAGACCAGCGCAGTGGAAGAACTGGAAGAAACGATCCATTCTGTTACAGAGAGTGTTGAACAAACTGTGGGAAATGCCCAACAGGCACAAGAGCAGATTGGAAGGATAGGCTGTCAGCTTACCGATGGCAATCAAAAGATGCAGGAAATGATAGTTGCTATGGAGGAAATTTCCAACAGATCCAATGAGATTAAGAAAATCATTAAGACGATTGAAGATATTGCATTCCAGACCAATATCCTGGCTTTGAATGCTGCTGTAGAGGCGGCGCGTGCGGGGGCAGCGGGAAAAGGATTTGCTGTGGTTGCCACGGAAGTTCGCAATTTGGCAGCCAAGAGCGCTGAGGCCTCCCGCTCTACCTCGGACTTGATTGGGCGTTCTATTGACGCAGTGAATCAGGGTACGCAGATTGCAGATGCTACTGCGAAACAGATGAAAAATGTAGTGACAGGTACGCAAGGGATTGTGGAAGCCATTAATGAAATTGTAGATGATGCACAAACCCAGGCAGGGGCAGTGGAACAAATTCAGAATCAGATTGGACAAATTACCAGTGTGGTACAGACCAATTCTTCTACCGCTGAGGAGAGTGCGGCTACCAGCCAGGAACTCAGCGCCCAGGCCAATGTGTTGAGGCAGTTGGTCAAAACCTTCCATCTTCGCCGAATGTAGCAGCGAAAGACATGCTCAGGGCACCAGCACAGGCGGTGCCCTTTTTTTGTTTGGTTCTGCCAAATACAGAAATCATGGAAAAAAGCAATTTTCAAACACGCTCTAGCTTTGATGCTTATCATATTGACCATGCTGCAGGATTGTGTCCATAAGAAATTCATAAAAACCGTAATAAGATTGTAAGATGTGCCTGCTACAATGGAATCATAAAAAACGAGGGAATGGAGGACTAAGATGAATATTTTAGAATCAAAGGATTTATGTAAGACATATGGTTCCGGGGAAAGTGAAGTAAAGGCATTAGACCATGTATCGATTCAGGTAGAGGATGGGCAGTTTGTTGCAATTGTTGGTACTTCAGGAAGTGGGAAGTCAACGCTGCTTAATATGTTAGGAGGGCTGGACCGTCCGGATTCCGGTTCGGTTACTGTTTCCGGAAAAGAGCTTTTTTCAATGCGGGATGAAGAGATGACTATTTTCCGGCGAAGAAATATTGGGTTTGTTTTTCAGAATTACAATTTAGTTCCGGTGTTAAATGTATATGAAAATATTGTGCTTCCGATTGAGCTTGACGGCTCAGAGCCGGATAAAGAATATATTGGCAGGATTATTGATACGTTAGGGCTGGAAAAGAAGCTGACAGCCATGCCAAACCAGCTTTCCGGCGGGCAGCAGCAGAGGGTAGCCGTTGCACGTGCGTTAGCGTCAAAACCGGCAATTATTCTTGCAGATGAACCAACGGGAAATTTAGACAGCAAGACGGGTATGGATGTGATTTCACTGCTAAAGATGACAAGCCATGAATTTCACCAGACAATGGTAATGATTACCCACAATGAGGAAATTGCTTTGATGGCAGATGGGATGATTCGTATTGAAGATGGCAGGGTAGAGGCAGGTGAAATATTATGTTAAAAAATAATAACCAGACAGCAGTTAAACGCTTAAGCAGCCGTTCTTTAAGGCAGAACCGTACCAGAAATATTTTTGCAATTCTTGCAATTGTCCTGACAACATTTATGTTTACATCTGTTTTTGGTATTGGTTTTAGCCTCGCACAAAATATGAATGTTATGATGCTCAGAACGCAGGGAACAAAAACTACGATTACATTAAAGTATCCATCTAAGGAACAGATAGAAGAGGTAAAGAAGGCAAAAAACTTAAATGCTGCAGGTATCAGAATTCCGGCAGGTGTATTTACGGATTCTTCTGGAAATGTAAAGATAGCGCTTAATTATTATGATACAACGGAGTGGGAAAAGAATTTTGTGCCTGCAATCAGTGATATTGAGGGGACTTATCCAAAAGAGGACAAGGAAGTTATGCTGTCAAGGGCAGCTTTGCTTTCCCTGGGGATTGAAAATCCGGAAAAGGGAATGGAGATTTCGCTGCAGGAGGAGAAGGGGCAAAAGGTATTTTATTTATCCGGCTGGTATACCGGGTATGCGCATGCAACCGGGGAACATCAGGGATTTGTTTCGAAAGCGTATACAGAGGCGCTTGGGCTTACGGCTCGGAAAGATGGTATTTTATGTCTTTCAGCAAAAACAGGGAAGCAGAGAGTTTTGTTAGAGGAGCTTTTGGATGTACCGTTAAGGGGCACACAGGAGTTTGAGACCGTTTATGATGTACAGGATGAGAACAAAGATACAATACTTATGGCAGCAGTTGTCATTGGGATAATGGGAGGCATTATTCTTTTAAGCGGCTATCTGCTGATTTATAATGTGATGTATATTTCGGTGACAAAGGATATCCGTTTTTATGGAATGTTAAAGACGATTGGAGCCTCCCCGTCCCAGATTAGGAAGATGGTGAAGATGCAGTCGGCAAAGCTTTCCATGTTTGGGATTCCTATTGGTATCCTGTTGGGGGTACTGGCTTCTTTTGTGGTCGTTCCACTTTCTTTAAGGATGTTTCAAACAGGAACGTATTCTCTTATGCCGACAAAGATTAGCTTTCATCCGCTGATTTATATAGGGACGGTAGCATTTGCAATGGTTACGGTTGCTGTAAGCTGCAGAAAACCTGCAAAGCTTGCCGGTAAAGTGTCTGCAGTGGAGGCATTAAAGTATAATGGACAGAATGCAGTAAAGGGTAAGAGTAAAAGATCGACAGACGGAGGCAAATTGTATAAAATGGCCTTCCGCAATGTGTTCCGTGAGAAAAAACGCGCTTTTTTGGTGTTGGCTTCTCTTTTTATGGGAACGATGTCTTTTTTGGCAGTAGATACTTTTTTGGGATGTATGAAGTTAGAGAATTATGTGGATTATTATCTGCCGGATGATTTTACAATCCATACAACAGGAGAGGAGAAGGATATCTGTGCCATGGCGGAGGAAATTTCTGCAATTCAGGGCGTTACAGAGGTTTCCTTAAACCGCTATGCATATGGTTTATTAAACCCGGAGGAGGAGGCTTTTTTGCCGTTTTTAGAAATTGCATTTCCAGAAAAAAAGAAACGGCAGGAGGCGGTTGCAGCCTACAAGAAGGCAGAAGCTTCGGACGAAGAATGTTATAGTGCGCCGGTTATAGCAGTCAGCACAGAGATGATGGAAAAATATAATAAAAGGGCAAGCCGGAAAATAGACATTGCCCGCTTTGAAGAGGGAGAGGTTTGCTTTATTGGCTCTGTATGGGAGAAGGAGCTGGCAGAAAGGGTAGCAGGAAAAAGCATAACATTAACAGATATTAAAAGTAAAAAGGCACTTACGATGGAGGTTGGTTCCTGTGCAACATATGATGAGGACGGGGCAATTAATATTGATTATCAATGGCCGGCAGCCGGGGCGCCAGAGTGCATTCTGATTAGCAAAAAAGCCATGGATAAGCTTACGAAAGAAACTGTTATAAGAAATATTATCGTAAACTGTAAGGCAGAGTCAGAAAGTTTTGTGGCAAAGAAAATCAACGAGATTGCAAGGGCAAATCCATGTGTGCGTACTTTGAAAATAAAATCAGAGATGATAGAAAATTTCAGCTCTTCTATGTTAGCGATGAATGTGATTGGCGGCGGCATTTCCTTTGTATTAATCTTTATTGGTATCATTAATTTTATTAATGTAATGCTGACAGGGGTATTTATCAGAAAGAATGAACTGGCTGTTATGGAAAGTGTCGGCATGACCAAAAAGCAGATAAAGAAGATGCTGGTTTTGGAAGGGGGATATTATGGCATTGTGACACTGGCATTGATTTTGACCATAGGAAATGTTATTATAAAGACCATTGCAAACATGGCACGTCAGATGGCAGATTATGCAGTTGATTATTATCCGGTAGTTTTATTGGCTATAACTGCTGTAGTAATTATGGCAGTCTGTATCATCGTTCCTGTGGTGTTGTATCGTGCGATTTCTAAGGAGAGTATTACGGAGCGTTTACGGCAGACGGTATAAAATATGTTCTAAAAACGATGATATTACAATAGAAAGGTTCAAAGATGCAGAAGTTACTGATTGTAGAGGATGATAGTATTATTTGTAACGGCGTGAAAGCCTTTTTAGAGGGAAAAGGGTATCAGGCGGATTGTGCTGGTACGTTTGCAGAGGCAAAGGAAGCGTTAAAAAAGCCATACCATCTGGTGATTTTGGATAGTAACCTTCCTGATGGAAATGGAATTGCACTTTGCAGGGAAATCAGAAGCAGGGGGAATACCTCTGTGATTTTCCTGACGGCAAATGATACGGAACAGGATATGATGGAGGGGTTTTTAGCAGGCTGTGATGATTATGTTGCAAAACCTTTTTCTGTGGAACTTTTAAACCAACGGATTATGGCGGTGCTAAGAAGGGCAGAAACAGAACCGCAGAATGATGTGTTTTATTATAAAGAGTTATCTGTGGATTTTGGGAAAATGCAGGTGTATTGTAAGGAAGAGCCGGTTAAGCTTTCTGCAACAGAGTATAAGCTGTTAGAACTTTTGATTCAGAATAAAGGACAGGTTTTAACAAGAAAATCAATTTTGGAAAAAATCTGGGATTGTGATGAAAACTTTGTAGATGAAAATACACTGAATGTCCATATCCGCCGTCTGCGGCAAAAAATTGAAAAGGATGCAGGGCGTCCGCAGTATATATTAACGGTGTTTGGAATTGGCTATACTTTTGGGGAATAAAGGCGGGAAAGAAACAGGATGGAAAAGAAATGTTTTGAAAAATGGCTATGGTTGTTAACCGTGGCATCTGTGATAATTGCAGTGCTTTTTCCGCTGCTTGTCTTTTTTATAACATCGGATATGAGGGCAGGTTTGCTTTGTTTTGCAGGCTGCCTGCTTTTTTGTGCAGCAGAATATCTATTGTATCAATTAGAGGATGCTTATATTACGGGAATTGTTGCAGAATTATCCCGTCTGATTGATGTTTTGATGGAACTGGAGGAAAAAGAAGTTTTTCCAGATAATGAAGATACGATTCTTTCCAAGCTGCAAAGTAAGGTGATTAAACTGACAAGAATATTAAAAAATAAAAATGAGATAGCAAAAGCCGAGCAGGAAAATATCAAAGCTTTGATTTCTGACATTTCTCATCAGCTTAAAACGCCGATTTCCAATTTAAAAATGTATAGTGAGTTTTTAAGAGAGGAAGAACTGCCAGAGGAAAAAAGGAAAGAGTATACAAAAATTGTCTGCCTTTCTGTTAGTCGCTTAAATTTTCTGACAGAAAATATGATTAAGATTTCCAGGCTGGAAGGCGGGCTGATTCAATTGAATATGCAGAAGCAGAGTCTGAATGAAACGGTGTTAAAAGCAGTAAAGGATATTTATCCAAAAGCAAAACAGAAACATACAGAAATTATTTATCGGGAAGATGGACAAGTTCTTGTGAACCATGATCGGAACTGGACAGCCGAGGCAGTATGTAACCTTTTGGATAACGCAGTAAAATATGCGTCTAAGGAAAGTAAAATTATTTTAACCATGAAAGACACGAAGCTGTTTGCCGTGGTGTCTGTAGAAGATGAAAATGGTCCGATTCCAGAAGAGGAGAGGTCAAAAATCTTTACAAGGTTTTATCGGGGAACAAATAGTAAAAAAGAAGAGGGGATCGGTGTCGGACTGTATCTTTCCCGTGAAATCGCCTTAAAGCAGGGAGGTTATATGAACCTTAAAACGTCGGAAAAAGGGAATGTTTTTTCGGTGGTGCTGCGCAGATAGGGCAGGTTATGTCAAATGGTATATATTATATAGTAAACGAAAAAACGCTTGCGTTTTGCTTCGTTTACAGCGCCGGATACACGCTGCAAAGCAGCATAACTTCCTATGTGTATCCGTGTGCATCCATTATAGTAAACGCATGTATTTTATGCGTTTACTATAAAATATAGTGTGTTTATCGGGAAAGGAAGAGGGGATGGCAGATACTGCAATTTACGGGAAGATTCAATATATATTGCCGATCTTAGAGGCATTGGTCAGGGGATATTGCTTTTGCCGTCTGGTAAGGCCTTTTATGGTTTCTATGGTTATGCCGGAAAGCGGGAATATAGAAGGAACTGCAAGGAAAAAGAGGAACGATGCATTTTGTGTTGGAGCGGTATATTTTCTCATTATGTATCTGCTCTATATCATTCCACTGCAGATGGATGTTTATACGGCATATGCCATAGGCAGTCTTATGATGTTCTTTTTCATTTGTCTGATGGATCGGAGAAATTACAGACAGAAAGCATTTCTTGTGGTAACCTTTTTTTCTTTAAGCTGGCTTTCTGCAGCAATGGCAGAAATTTTATATGACAATCTATATGCTTTTTTGGGAAATACAGTTTATATGAAGAATCATGAGGAACGGTTGCTTTTTCTGTATGTAGGGGTATGTCTATTCTATCTGGCGATGGAATTTGCATTTACTGCTGTTGGAATCTGGCAGGTTTTAAGGGTCTATAGAAATAAAAATGCAGAGATGGAAAAGAAAGAGCTGCTTATGTTAGTGATTCCTTCTCTGACAGGAGCAATCGCCTATGTAACCATACAGAATTACCGGTTGCTCTATATCTTGGAAAATGGAACAAACAAAGAGGAATATGACTTTTTGATGGTGCTATTTTATGCAATAACTATCGTGGCGGTTGTTGTGGTTATTGTATTATATCAGGATATCAGGGCAAAGCAAGAAGAGAATCAGCAGGCAGGACTTCTTGCTGTACAGATTAGCAGTATCAGCCAGCATATTGAACAAGTAGAAAGGCTGTATCAGGATATCCGCAGGATCAAACATGATATAGCAAACCATATTCTTACTTTGGAGAGGCTTTATGAGGGGAACCATGCAGAGGAGGCAAAAGCTTACAGCAAAGAATTAAAGACAGAACTTGCTCAAATGACAGGCGGGATGAAAAGTGGCAATCCGGTAACAGATGTAATTTTACAGGAGTTTAAAAGGAAGGCAGAGGAAAGAGAAATTACTTTCCAGTCAGAATTTTATTATCCTGTAGATTCTGGTATCAATGTGTTTGATATTAGTGTGATATTAAATAATGCTTTGCAAAATGCTGTAGAAAATACCAGAAAAGGGACAGCAAAGCATATATTCATTATATCTTACCGAAGGAATAATGCTTTTATTATTGAAATCCGCAACTCTTTTACAGGAAACTTACAATGGGATGCAGAGAGCAAAGTTCCGGTTACAACAAAAGAAAAAACAGATGGGCATGGTTATGGGCTGTCCAATATCTGCCGGGTGGCAGAAAAGTATTTTGGTGATATTGATATCAAGGTAAAAGATGGAGAATTTTGCCTTTGGATTATGATGATGATAGGATGACAAAAAAGATAATAACTCTGATAATTTTAGTCAAAAGGCATGGAAAGTGAGAAGACAGGTTATGAGAAAAAAACTTCCAATTGGTATTGATGGATTTGAAAAGCTTTTACAGCTCTGTACGGCTTTTCCCAAGTATGCAAAAAATTATAATTATGGAATTGCGTTTTATAAAAAGAATTGCAAAGTGATGGCAGGCGATGTCTTCAAAAATTAATTGACAAAGGTTTAACACCTATTTATAATAAGCAGACATACAGGCAGAGCAGGGAAAAGGAGATACCGTAATGTTAACACAGTTTTCAAGAACAGAATTATTGCTTGGGAAAGAGGCGATGGAGAAATTATCTGCTTCCAGAGTGGCAGTCTTTGGGATTGGCGGCGTGGGAGGATATGTCTGTGAAGCCCTTGTACGCAGTGGAGTTGAGGCATTTGATTTGATTGATCATGATAAAGTCTGTCTGACAAACCTGAATCGGCAGATTATAGCAACACAAAAAACGATAGGGCAATATAAAACAGAAGTGATGAAGGAGAGGATTCTTGCAATCAATCCAGCAGCCAAAGTAACCATTCATTCCTGTTTTTTTCTTCCCGAAAATGCGGATACTTTTCCTTTTGAAGAATATGATTATGTTGTGGATGCAGTTGATACCGTTACCGCTAAAATAGAGCTTGTGATGAGAGCACAGGAAAAAGGTGTGCCGATTATCTGCAGTATGGGAGCGGGCAATAAATTAGATGGCAGCCAGTTTAAAGTGGCTGATATTTACAAAACAAAAATGTGTCCTTTGGCAAAAGTGATGCGCAGGGAATTAAAAAAGCGCAGTGTAAAGAAATTAAAAGTGGTGTATTCGGAGGAAAAGCCAAGAAGGTCATTGGAAGTTTTGCCAATTGGCGGCAAGGCAGATGATATCTGTCTGTCTGAGGCAGAGCGGAGGTGTACCGGGCGAAAGGATATACCGGGAAGTGTGGCATTTGTGCCTTCTGTGGCAGGGTTGATTATTGCAGGTGAAGTAGTAAAGGATTTGTGCGGAATAGAAATGAGGCAACAGTGATGCGTTGAAAAATAAATGAATTTTCAAACATAGCGTAAGGCTGCAAAGGCAGAAGCAATATAGATTGGAGAATATGATGGAAGAAATAACGGGAGAACAGAGGAAGAAACTGGAGGATTTGAAAAATGACCTGCGGGAACTTCATTCTGCAGTGGTGGCTTTTTCGGGTGGAGTAGATTCTACGTTCTTATTAAAAGTTGCTGCTGATACATTAAAGAATCAGGTGATTGCGGTAACGGCAAAGTCCTGTTCTTTTCCAAAAAGAGAGTTAAAGGAGGCAGCGGCATTTTGTGAAAAGGAAGGAATCAGGCATGTTGTATGCGAGTCAGAGGAATTAAAGATAGAAGGTTTTTCGCAAAATCCAACGGATCGCTGTTATCTTTGCAAAAAAGAACTTTTTACAAAGTTTCAGGTAATTGCGAAAGAAAATGGAATGGAAAATATTATTGAAGGCTCTAATTTGGATGACGATGGAGATTATCGCCCGGGGCTTTTGGCAGTGTCTGAACTTGGAGTGAAAAGTCCTTTAAGAACCTGTAATTTTACAAAAGCAGATATTCGTGCTTTGTCAAAATATCTGGAACTGCCAACATGGGAAAAACAGTCTTTTGCCTGTCTTTCTTCCCGTTTTGTGTATGGGGAAACGATTACCGAAGAAAAACTGGATATGGTAGATCAGGCAGAACAGCTTTTGATAGATATGGGATTTCATCAGGTTCGAGTGCGTATCCATGATAAGATGGCGAGGATTGAGATAGAACCAAAAGAATTTAGAAGGCTTTTGGAGGAAGAAACCAGAACCAGGATTATAGAAGCTTTCAAAGAATATGGATTTACTTATATTACAATGGATTTGATGGGATACCGGACAGGAAGCATGAATGAAACGTTATCTTTATGAGCAATTTTCAAACACGCCCTAAAGGCAGCAGAATGGAGAGGATTACAGTTTTGAAAAGTATAGTAAACGCATAAAATACATGCGTTTACTATAATGGGTGCGCACGGATACACATAGGAAGTTATGCTGCTTTGCAGCGTGTATCCGGCGCT
>CANSYK010000097.1 GCA_947651225.1 uncultured bacterium
AAATCTTTTTAGGTTTAATAACCTTTTCTTTTAGAATTTTCAGGGTTGTTTTACTATTTAATTATCAAGGTTGTTTGTGCTAACCTTTTGTGCGTCAGCGAAATTTATATTACCAAATCTTTCCGCATTTGTCAACACTTTTTTTAATTTTTTTTAAAACTTTTCTGTCGTATCTTTCTATGTGACAGCGTTTAATATAATATCACATTTAAAACTATCTGTCAACACTTTTTTTATTTTCTTTTTTCTTTAGAGAAAGCTGATCATTTAATATTAACAAAATCATCAACCATATATACAAATATCATTCCACTCTCTTTCTGTATATATAAAAGAAAAAACGGAGAAAGAGGGATTTGAACCCTCGCGCCGCATGAACGACCTACACCCTTAGCAGGGGCGCCTCTTCAGCCTCTTGAGTATTTCTCCTTATCAACAGCTAATCAATAATTTATCTGTCGAACAGAATGTAGTATAACAACATTTCATAAAAATGTCAACAACTTTTTTTAGAAATTTCAATTTTTTTTCTTTTACAGTTATTATTCACAGTTATTCTAAATATTATGCATAAAACCATCCGGCTATACCGTCTGACGCTGCAAAAACAGCAGCTTTTGTTTTTCTTATGATATTTAGAACAGCCTGCACGCTGATTTCAGAAAATAATCAACCTCTTATGTGCAAACACAACGAGTCTATCTATTTTCTGAAATCAACCGTGAATAGTAACTTAACATCATTTTTTATCATACATATTCTTCTTATTTTGATCAATTACTACGATAACTGGAAGGTTTTCTACCTCTAATTTTCGAATGGCTTCCGTTCCCAAATCTTCATAGGCAATTACTTTTGCTTTTTTAATACATTTTGATAAAAGTGCTCCAACTCCACCAATAGCAGCAAAATAAACAGCATGATTCTGATACATAGAATCTATGACTTCCTGAGAACGTCTTCCTTTCCCTATCATTCCTTTTAGTCCATTTTCCAATAAAAGTGGAGTATACTTATCCATACGGCTACTTGTTGTTGGACCAGCAGAGCCAATTACCTGCCCTTCTCTTGCAGGAGAAGGACCAAGATAGTATATTACATTATCTTTCAGTTCCAAAGGAATCGGTTCATTTTTCCGCATTGCCTCATATATTCTTTTATGTGCAGCATCACGTGCTGTATAAATAATACCAGAAAGGTATACAAAATCTCCTGCTTTTAAGCCAGCTACTTTTTCTTCAGTTAAAGGCGTTTCAATATATTTATCCAATGTTTTATCCTCATTTCTATATTGATAGTTACTATTCACGGCTATTCTAAACATCATACAAAAAATCATCCAGCTATGCCTTCTGGTGCTGCAAAACAGCCATGAATAGTGACTATTGATATTATATTATTCTGTTTTTATGTCTATTTACATGACAACAAATATTAACTGCCACTGGAAGACCAGCAATATGGGTAGGATAGGTCTCAATATTGATTCCCAATGCTGTAGTATCACCACCTAAACCAGCTGGTCCAATTTTAAGCTGATTAATTTTCTCCAACATTTCTTTTTCTAATTCTCTTACATATGGAATTTTATTGTGGCATCCCAATTCACGTGTCAAAGCTTTTTTTGCAAGTAATGCACACTTTTCAAAAGTACCTCCAATACCTACACCAACTACAATTGGAGGACAGGCATTTGGTCCTGCCAATTGCACTGTTTCTAAAATTGTTTCTTTTATTCCCTCAATTCCATCTGCTGGCTTTAACATACAAATTCGACTCATATTTTCACTGCCAAATCCTTTTGGAGCTACTGTTAGTTCCACTTTATCTCCTGGTACAATTTCATAATGAATTACTCCTGGCGTATTATCTTTCGTATTTATTCGTTCTATCGGATCATTTACAACCGACTTACGCAAATATCCTTCTGTATATCCCTGGCGAATGCCTTCATTAATGGCATCTTCAAGATTTTCACCTTCTATTTTTACATTTTGTCCTATTTTGATAAATACAACAGCCATACCAGTATCCTGACAAATCGGAATGTTTTCTGTTTCTGCAATCTCCATATTTTTTTTGAGTTGTATCAAAATCTGTTTTCCAAGAGGGTCGGATTCCGTATCTGCTTTTTCATAAATCTTTCTTTTTACATCAAGAGATAATTCATAATTTGCTTCAATACACATTTCCTTAATATTTTTGGTAATTTCTTCTGTTGAAATAACTCTCATTCCAGCCTCCTTTGAGAACTTTTCAAGCATAATTTTTCCTTTTTTGATGACTTAACTCCTATTCTTCTTTCTCTTGTTCCGCTCTCTCTAATAATCGGTCTAAAGAAGAATCCTTATTCGAATCGTTACTCCTAAATTCTTCCTGCTTTTCTTCTCTTCCAAAATCCATTGAATTTTCTGATTCTTCTACACTTTTCTCTGGATTATCCAAATTTTCAGGAATAGAATCTCTTACCTTTGTCATACTTGCTATCACAATTTTCTTATCAGAATCATCTAAATCCATCAATTTTACACCAGAAGTAACACGTCCAAGAATAGAAATTTCTGAAACATTTAATTGTATAATAATACCTTCCGTTGTAATCAGCATTACTTCATTGTCATCATTAACAGCTTTTACACTTACAACATCACCAGTTTTTCCGGTAATTTTATAACATTTAACACCTTTTCCGCCTCGGTACTGTTTTGCAAATTCATCAATTAAGGTACGTTTTCCCATTCCATATTCAGAAACAAGCATCAGATATTGCCCCTGTGTATCAAGCTGCATACCAATTACTTCATCATCATAAGAAAGGTTCATTCCAATGACACCCATTGAAGCTCTTCCAGTAGGTCTTACATCATTTTCATCAAATCGGATACACTGTCCTTGTTTTGTTACCAAAATAATATCTTTCTTTAAATTCGTTGCCTTTACTTCGATTAGTTCGTCATCTTCCCGCAGATTAATGGCCTGAAGACCCGACTTTCTGATATTTGCATATTCTGATATTGATGTTTTCTTTACAATACCATTTTTTGTAGCCATAAAAAGATATTTATTTTCTGCATATTCACGAATAGGAATGACTGCAGTAATTTTTTCGTCTGGTAATAACTGCAATAAATTAATAATTGCAGTTCCCCTTGCCATTCTTCCTGATTCTGGTATCTCATATGCTTTTAGCCGGTAAACACGCCCTTTATTGGTAAAGAACATTATATAGTGATGTGTTGTTGACATAATTAAGTCTTCAATATAATCATCTTCTATTGTCTGCATCCCTTTAATTCCCTTACCTCCACGATGCTGACTTTTAAAATTGTCTACCGTCATTCTTTTAATATATCCTAATCTTGTCATTGTTATAATTGTATTTTCATGTGGAACCAAATCTTCCATGGAAATATCATTTTCACCATATCCAATGGAAGTACGCCTTTCGTCTCCAAATTTATCACGGATAATCAAAATTTCTTTCTTTATCACACCAAGTAAAAGTTTACGATCTGCTAATATTGCCTTAAATTCTGCAATTTTCTTTTCCAGTTCCGCAAACTCACCTTCAATTTTCTCTCGCTCCAAACCTGTCAAAGCACGAAGACGCATTTCTACAATCGCATCAGCTTGCGCCTGCGACAATTCGAAACGCTGTTGCAATTTTTCTTTTGCTTCATTTGCATTTTTAGAACCACGGATAATACTAATTACTTCATCTATATTATCTAAAGCAATTAATAATCCCTGTAAAATATGAGCACGTTCTTCGGCTTTATTTAAATCATATTTTGTCCTTCTTGTAACAACCTCTTCCTGATGTTTCAAATAATACTGCAACATCTGTAAAAGATTCATAACAACAGGTTGATTATTTACAAGGGCAAGCATAATCACCCCAAAAGTATCCTGCATCTGCGTATGCTTAAATAGATGATTTAATACAATATTAGGATTTACATCACGGCGCAGTTCAATACAAACACGCATTCCTTCCCTGTTTGTCTCATCACGTAAATCAGTAATTCCATCAATTTTTTTATCTCTATGTAATTCAGATATTTTTTCAATCAGCCTTGCCTTATTAACCATATATGGAAGCTCCGTAACAACAATACGATTCTTTCCATTATCCATAGGTTCTATATTTGTAATAGCACGTACACGTATTTTTCCACGTCCAGTACGATATGCTTCTTCCACTCCCCTAGTTCCTAAAATCTGTGCCCCTGTCGGAAAATCTGGCCCTTTGATAATAGACAAGACTTCTTCTATGGTTGTATTTTGGTCATCAACATTATTGTCAATAATTTTAACAACGGCATCAATAACTTCTCGAAGATTATGAGGAGGAATATTAGTAGCCATGCCAACAGCGATACCAGAAGTTCCATTAACTAATAGATTAGGATATCTCGCTGGCAGTACAACTGGCTCTTTCTCCGTTTCATCAAAATTTGGAGTAAAATCAACGGTATCCTTGTTAATATCTGCCAGCATTTCTACAGAAATTTTACTAAGTCTTGCCTCTGTATAACGCATTGCAGCAGCTCCATCTCCATCCACAGAACCAAAATTTCCATGTCCGTCAACCAATGGATAACGGGTAGACCATTCTTGTGCCAAATTAACCAAAGCACCATAAATAGAACTATCGCCATGCGGATGATATTTACCCATTGTATCACCGACAATACGGGCACATTTACGATGCGGTTTGTCTGGTCCATTATTTAATTCCACCATAGCATATAAAATTCTGCGCTGTACAGGCTTTAACCCATCCCTTACATCAGGAAGAGCTCTTGCCGCTATAACAGACATTGCATAATCAATGTATGCCGTTTCCATTTTCTTTTTCAAGTCCACTTCATGGACTTTGTCAAAGATATTATCATCCATTTTACATCCTCCAAATTTCTGTCACTCATTCCATGCTGCTTTTTTTCATGCCAGAACAATAGATATTGATAACTTTTGTTTATATATCCAGATTTTTTACATACCTTGCATTCTCTTCAATAAATTCCCGACGTGGTTCTACTTTGTCTCCCATTAATGTATTAAATACTACATCAATTTCTGATTCTGACTCCTCATCTATCATTACTCGAAGCAGAATTCGTTTTTCTGGGTCCATAGTAGTTTCCCAGAGCTGGTCAGCATCCATTTCTCCAAGTCCTTTATAACGTTGAATCTTATTGTTACCATCTCTCCCAATTTCCCTTAAGATATTACCTAATTCTATATCGTCATATGCATAATACACTTTTTTATTGCGTTCTACCTTAAAAAGGGGAGGCTGTGCCAAATAGACATGTCCCTGTCGAATTAACTCTGGCATAAAACGATATAAAAATGTCAACATTAATGTAGCAATATGAGCACCATCTACATCAGCATCTGTCATAATAACAATTTTGTTATAACGGAGCTTGTTAATATCAAAATCCTCTCCGATTCCTGTTCCAAAAGCAGTAATCATTGACTTAATTTCGTTATTAACCAAAATTTTATCCAGTCGTGATTTTTCTACATTTAAAATTTTTCCACGCAAAGGAAGAATTGCCTGTGTTGCACGGTTTCTTGCCGTTTTTGCACTTCCACCAGCCGAATCTCCCTCTACAATATAAATTTCACAGTTTTTCGGGTTTTTATCACTACAATCTGCTAGCTTCCCTGGAAGAGATGTACTATCTAAAGCCGTTTTACGTCTTGTTAAATCTCTTGCCTTCCTTGCAGCATCTCTTGCCCGCTGAGCTAGAACAGCTTTATCACAAATAATTCTTGCCACAGAAGGATTTTGTTCTAGAAAATAAGTCAACTGCTCTGTCATAACAGACTCAACCGCTCTTTTTGCCTCACTGTTACCAAGCTTTTGTTTTGTCTGTCCCTCAAACTGCGGTTCCCCAATTTTAATACTTACAATTGCAGAAAGCCCTTCACGAATATCCTCCCCTGTTAAATTTGCTTCGTTTTCCTTTAATATTTTGTTTTTCTTTGCATAATCATTAAAAGTTTTCGTCAATGCATTTCTAAATCCTGTCAGATGTGTTCCACCTTCCGGAGTTGTTATATTATTGACAAAACTATAAGTTCCTTCCTGATAAGAACTGTTATGTTGCATCGCCACTTCCACCAGGATATCTTCTCTTTGTCCCTCACAATAAATAATCTGTTCATAAAGGGGATCTTTATGTCGGTTTAAATAGCTCACATATTCTTTAATCCCACCTTCGTAATGAAATTCCCGTACCTTTGGCTCTTCTAATCTTTCATCTGTTAAAGTAATTTTAACGCCTTTTGTTAGAAAAGCCATCTCACGCAGTCTCTGGCGCAAAGTATCAAAATCAAAATCTGTTTCTTCAAATATGTCCTTATCTGGTAAAAATGTAACTTCTGTACCAGTATGATCCGTTGCTCCAATTTCACGCAATGGATACATTACATTTCCTCTTTCATAACGCTGCTGATACATCTTTCCATCCTGATGAACAATAACTTCCAGCCATTCAGATAAAGCATTGACAACAGAAGCCCCCACACCATGAAGCCCACCAGAGACCTTATATCCTCCACCGCCAAATTTACCACCAGCATGAAGAACAGTAAATACCACTTCAACAGCAGGGCGTCCGGCCTTATGATTGATACCAATAGGAATCCCGTGTCCATTGTCAACCACCTTAACAGAATTGTCTTTCTGAATTGTTACCTGAATCTCTGTACAACGACCAGCTAAAACCTCATCAATGGAATTGTCAACAATCTCATATACAAGGTGATGAAGGCCGCGAATGGATGTGCTTCCAATGTACATACCAGGTCTTTTTCGTACCGCTTCCAATCCTTCTAAGATTTGAATCTGGTCCGCACCATACTCACCATTTACTTCTGTTCCCATATTGTCCTCCTATTTTTCAACTGATATTTTTCCTTGAACAATTCTGAAAATCCTGTCAAGAGTGAGCCGGCTGTCAATAAACTCCTCGATTCCTGTACAGGTAATAATTGTCTGAATATCATAAATACTGTCTAAAAGATAATTTTGTCTACTCCTGTCTAACTCAGATAAAACATCATCTAATAATAATATAGGGGAATCTCCTACAATTACTTTTACTAACTCAATTTCCGCTAACTTCAACGACAAGGCACAAGTTCTTTGCTGTCCCTGTGAACCATATTTACGGATATCAATCTCTCCATTCATAAAACAAATATCGTCTCTATGCGGCCCTACGTTCGTAGAACAAGTTTTCAAATCTCTTTCACGTGATTTTTTTAAGGCATTTTCAAAGAAATCTATTTTTACATCTGGTTCATAAAGAATCTGAATATGCTCTTTATTTCCTGTAAGTTTTTCATTTACCCTTGTTACAATTTCACTGATTTCTTTTATAAATTCTTCCCTTCTTTTTATAATCCTATAACCATAGTTTAAAAGATTCATATCCCAGACATCTAAAGTATCTAAAAGAGAAGGCTTGTAATAAATCTGTTTTAACAGCTTATTTCTTTGCATCAAAGCCTTATTATATTCGCCAAGATCATGCAGATACATGCTGTCAAGCTGGCAAAGTTCCATATTGATAAAACGCCTACGCTCAGATGGACCATTTTTAATAATTTTCAAATCTTCTGGAGAAAAAAATATAATATTCATTAGACCTAAAAGTTCACTGGAACGTCTAATCGGAATCCCATCAATCGCAATTCCCTTTCCTTTATTTTTTTTCAAATGCATATCAATACGGTGATTGATATTCTTTTTTGTCAAATGGAGCCTTATATGTGCTTCTTCTTCTCCAAGACGAATCAGTTCCCGGTCTTTGCTCCCTTTGTGAGATTTTGTTGTTCCACAAACAAAAACAGACTCTAAAAGATTCGTTTTTCCTTGTGCATTATCTCCATACAAAATATTTGTTTTATCATGAAACTCTATTCTTGCAAAATCATAATTACGAAAATTACCTACTTCAAGAGAATTAACATACATAAATTATTCTCCAATCACAGTTACCTGTTGTCCATTATATTCCACAACATCTTGTGGATATATTTTCTTTCCTCTTCTGGTATCTGTCTCGCCATTCACCTTAACTTCACCATTCTGAATCACGACTTTTGCTTCTACTCCAGAAGATACCAATCCTGCAAGTTTTAAAAGCTGTCCCAGTTTAATAAATTCATCGCTAATTTCAATTGCCTGCATATTAACCTCCAAACATATGTATAAATAAACTATATATTATTACTAATTACGGCTGTTTTAAGCATCATGCAAAAAAGCACCCGTAATTAGTAACTATATATTAAAATTAACTGGAAGAATTAGATAAATATAACTTTCTTCCATGTTTCGAATAAAACATGGAGCCTTGGGATTGATCATATAAATTGTAATCTTTTCATCATCAATTACACGTAAAGCATCCATCAAAAATCTTGGATTAAAGCCAATTAAAATATCCTTTCCTTCTTTAGAAACCTCAATTTCTTCATCCATTGTGCCAATAGAGGAATTCATTGCAAATCCCATGCTGTTATCTTTAACATCAATGATAACCGGCTTTTTCTCTGATTCTTTAATTAAGAGTGTACTTCTGTCAATACAATCTAACATTTCCTTTTTAGAAACTGTTATTTTAGTTTCGTAATCATTAGAAAGCATCTTGTCTACTTTATAGTATTCCCCTTCAATTAATCTTGATAGAACAATTGTATTGTTAAACTCAAACAAAGCATGTTTGTCCGTAAAATAAATGCATACTTCATCATCAACCCCGCCATTTAAAATTTTGCTGATTTCTACCAAAGTTTTTCCTGGTATAATTACACTAACATCTTCATAGCTTTCTCTTAATTCTACTTTACGAATAGAAATACGATGACCATCTAAGGAAATAACTCTTAGTTGATTATTCTTTACTTCAAATAATTCTCCTGTCATTACTTTAGTATTTTCATTATCAGAAATAGAAAAAACCGTCTGACGAATAATTTCTTTTAAAGTGAACTGTGAGATAATAATATTACTGTCCTTCACAATAGAAGGAAGAAAAGGAAATTCTTCTGTTGGCTTTGAAGAAATATTAAATTTCGCTTTTCCACTATGAATGTTCAAAACATAATTATCACCAAGAGAAATGGTTACATCGTCGGAAGGGAGTTTTCTAATAATTTCATAAAAAACTTTTGCATTAATAGCTACGGAGCCTTCTTCTTTGATGTTTCCTTCGATAATCGTTTCAATACCGATTTCAAGGTCATTTGCTATAATTTTAATTGTATCATTTTTAACCTCTAAAACAATACAATCCAGAATCGGCATAGTCGATTTTCCAGAAATTGCTTTTAGAGCAATATTGATACCTTCTAAAAGTTTAGGCTTTTCACAAATGATATTCATGTGTATAACTCCTTTCCAAAAAGTTTGTTAGCATAAAAATATATAATATATAGATATAATCGTATCCGTATTCGTATAGGCTGTTATTAAGTTAATAAGTCTGTTTTTACTTGATAATCAGGTATTTTGAAGTTTGGAAAACTTGTTTTATTCTTTGATAATTGGTGTTTATAACTGCCTTTTTATTCACATGGGACAAAAAGACAGTTATATTGGCGAAAATAGTTTTCCGCTGCTTTTGTTGAAATGTTAATTAAAAATGCACAAAGTTAACAAATCCAATCCTATTTATTGAGGATCTAGTTTTTTACGTAGAATATCTATATTTTTTAGGGTTTCTGTATCGCCCTCATTGATTTTGTTTTGAATATAATCAATACTGTGCATTACTGTTGAATGATGTCGATTGCCTAATCGGTTTCCAATTTCAGCTAGAGAACTGCCTATGATATCACGGCATAGGAACATACATATATGTCGTGGATAAGCAATGTTTCCAGGTCTTTTATTGGATAGAATGTCTTTTACTGTAATATTGAAGTGTTCTGCAACAGTTTCTAATATGTAATCAATAGTAATTTCCTTTTTCATATCAGGGTTAATTTTGTCGGATAAAGCTTCTTTTGCAAGATCCAATGTGACTTCTTTGCCACAGAGCCTTGAAAAAGAAATTACCTGATTAATAGCTCCCTGTAGTTCACGGATATTAGCAATAATATTACTTGCAATATAGTCCAAGATAGAATCGTCTATAAAAATATGTTCTATCTCAACTTTAGAACGCAGAATTGCCATACGGGTTTCATAGGTAGGAGCTTTTACATCAACAGTAAGTCCCATTTCAAAACGGGAACGGAAGCGCTCGTCCAACATAGTCATCGTAGAAGGATGCTTATCAGAGGAGATAATAATCTGTTTTTTTGAGTCAGTTAAGTGGCTAAAGGTAAAGAAAAACTCCTGCTGTGTGGATTCCTTGCCAATGATGAACTGGATATCATCAATCATTAAAACATCTACATTTTCGCGGTATTTTTCCCGAAATTCTTTTAAAGATTGGGTATTTCCATTTTTTGAACCACGAAGTGCATCTACGATTTCATTTGTAAAGGTTTCACTTGGAACATATAAAACACGTTTTGAACTATCATGCTCTATAATGTAATTTGCAATTGCGTGCATTAAATGTGTTTTGCCAAGTCCTGCACTACCATATATATAGAGAGGATTAATGCTTTCCCCTGGATCTTCTGCGACTTTTAGAGAAGCAGCATGGGCAAAGTCATTGTTGTCTCCTACAATGAAAGTATCAAATGTATATTTTGGATTGATAGAAGGATATAGATTTCTCCTTTCTTCTATCATATTAGTTTGTTTTACTTCTTTTCCAGAGTCTAACTCGGAAAGAGAAATAAAATCTAAAGTATAATGTACATTTGTAATTTCTTCAATCGAAACAGAGAGAAATAAAGAATATTTCTGTTCGATAAAGGACTTACTATCTCCGATTTCGGTATCATCAATTAAAATAGTAAGAAAATTATCCTGAACAGAGTATACACTCAGTTTTAAAATAAATGTACGGAATGATACATCAGAAATAGAAAATGCTGTATGCATATGGTCTAATATTTCATCCCACTTCTCTCGTATATCGTTCTGCAAGTCTGTTTCCTCTTTTCTATAGTTTCCCTGTACGCCTTTTAAAAGGGACAGTTCTTTTTCTATTTTATATCAAATAGGGGGAAATTACAAGAAACAATGTGGACAAGTACAAGAAATAAAGTTATCCACAGTTATCCACAAAAGTTGTGGATAAAATTGTTACCAGGTTTTTAACAATGAAAAAACGGAAGAAAGCCTTATAAATCAAGAAAAAAAGTGGAAAATGTGGATAACTTTGTGGAAAAGTTGATTTCATGTGTAAAAAAGCCCAAAGTTATAAACATTTTATGCACAAATTGTTCATAACTCTGTAGAGAACAGATATTTCATCTACGAAAGTAGAAAAAAGAAAAATGGGAAAAAAAGGCTAAATTTATCTATAGTTGTATGATGTTACAAAAATGTATCATCATATTGTAGAATAAAAGAAGTTGGTATGACTTTCTTCCTATTATATATAGAAAAGATTATTTGTGCAAAAAGAGATGTTATCAATTCACAAAATCCGCATGTGGATAATTTTGTTGATAAAGTTATTCGTTTTATGTATATGATAGAGCATCAGTTGGTTATACCATCTGGCGCTGCAAAATCATCAACCTCTTATATAAATATAAAAGCACAACGAGTTTGACTATTTTCTGAAATCAGCCGTGAATAGTGTTACTGTTCACTCCGTTACCAGTAACAGCAGCGTTTTCAACGCTGTATGCACACATTTTGCAAAATTCATGCAAAATGGCGCCACAAAACTCGTACTTTTGGCGTAAAACATGCCAAAAATCCTCGAATTTGGTTAATGAGTGAATAGTAACTGTTATTACGAAAAAATGAAATTGGGTCTTGACGAATAATTGATTTGATAATATAATATGAAATACATGTGAATTTGTATATTTTGATTAAGTAAGGAGGTGTATTTGAAATGAAGATGACATATCAGCCTAAGAGAAGACAGAGAAGCCGTGTTCACGGATTTAGAAAGAGAATGCATACGGCAAATGGAAGAAAAATCTTATCAAACAGAAGGGCAAAAGGAAGACATAAGTTATCTGCATAGGTCGCATTTTTGTGGCCTTTCTTCTATTTATAAGGTTTATTGCTCTGGCAGAGGAGTTATTGTGTTAAATTCGATTAAAAAGAATAGTAGTTTTGTATATGTATATCAAAATGGTAAATCTTATGCTAATAAGTATTTGGTGATGTATGTTTTAAAAAACGGTTTGGAAGAGAACAGATTTGGCATAACTGTTAGTAAAAAAGTAGGAAACAGTGTTGTAAGGCATAGAGTTACCAGACTAATCAGGGAAAGTATTCGATTAAATTTGGAACAGTTTGAAAAAGGATTTGACATTATAATAGTGGCAAGAAATACAGCTAAAGGAAAAAAATTTTGTGATGTGGAAAGTGCAGTACTTCACTTGGGAAGGCTGCACAAAATAGTAATGAGATGATTAAATGAAGAAAATAATGATTTTTCTAATAAATTTATATCGTAAATATTTATCTCCCTTAAAAAGAAGGCCAACGTGTATTTATACGCCTACATGTTCGCAGTATGCGCTGGAAGCTCTGGAAAAGTATGGCTTTTTAAAGGGGAGTTTTTTAGCTGTAAGAAGAATCTTGAGATGTCATCCTTTTGCGAAAGGAGGATATGATCCTGTTCCATAGTAATATGGATAGGAACAGAGGTTATTATGGATGTTATTTTAACGACTTATCAAGGGGCGTTTTTAGGACCAATTGCCCGTTTGCTTGGTAAAATTCTGGAAGCGATTTATTATGTATTATCTTTAGTTGGCATTGAAAATGTAGGAATTTGTATTATTTTATTTACATTTATAGTAAATACATTGATGTTTCCGTTGCAGATTAAGCAGCAGAAGTTTTCCAAAATGTCTTCTATTATGAATCCTGAGATTCAGGCAATTCAGAAAAAATACAAAAATAAGAAGGATCAGGCATCTCAGCAAAAGATGTCTTTGGAAACACAGGCAGTTTATCAGAAGTATGGTGTAAGCCCGGCAAGTGGATGTCTTCCTCTTTTGATTACCTTCCCTATTTTATTTGCTCTGTATCGTGTTATTTATAATGTTCCTGCATATGTAAATCAGGTGTATGATATTTATGTTGGAGTTGCAGGGAATCTTAAAGATATGCAGGTTACTGTAGAGCAGCTTGCAAAATTGGTACAGACACAGACTTATGTAATATCTGATGCGGTAAAAAACGCAAAAGATGTTGCAGTTGCTAAGGTTGATTTAAATTATTATATTGATGTTTTAGGTCAGTTTAATAAAACTGCGTGGGACGAGCTGGGAAAAAAATATCCTACACTTTCAGGAGAAATTCAGACGGTGTCTCAAAATGCTTCTCATATTAATTCATTTCTTGGTATGAATATTGCAGATGCTCCAAAATTGAAAAGTATGAGTATATCTGTTCCAATTTTGTCTGTTATTACACAGATAATCAGTACAAGACTTAGTATGGCAGGAATGCCGCAGCAGGATAGTTCAGATAATCCTGCGGCTTCTTCTATGAAAATGATGAATAATGTTATGCCTTTTGTTTCAGGATTGATGTGTTTTATGTTTCCAATTGGTGTAGGACTTTATTGGGTAGCAGGTAATGTCTTTCGTATTTTTCAGTCTTTATGCATTAATCTGTATTTTAATAGAATTGATATGGACGAAGAGATGCAGAAAAATATGGAGAAGGGCAAAAAACGTATGGAAAAAATGGGAATTGACCCAAATGCTAAAATGCAGGAATTAAATAAGCAGAAAAAGAAAGTATTGGAAAGTAAGAAAGAAGAAAAGACGGTAAATGCTGCTCAGGTTACAAAGAATATGAAGAAAAATAATTATCAGAGACAGAATAATACGAAGTATGAAAAGGGAAGTATTGCTGCTTATGCAAATATGTTAAATCGTGATATCCCTTCAAATGAAAAAAAGTGATTAAGGAACAGTTGGTATATCAATTATTAAAAGTTCTTTAGAAAGAGAGAAGGGCATTGATGTATATAAGGAGGGTTATAGAATGGAATGGAAAGAGTTTTCCGCTAAAACAGTGAACGAAGCACTGACGAATGCTTTGATTGAATTCGGTACAACAAGCGATAAAGTAGAATATGAAGTGATTGAAAAGGAATCTTCTAAGATGTTTGGATTGGTTACAAAGCCAGCAAGAATTCGTGTTTGCCTGAAAATGACTTATGAAGATATTGCAGTAGATTTTTTAAATAAAGTATTTAATGCAATGAATATGGTTGTTACAATACAGATAGTTTATCAGGAAGAAGAGCATTTAATGACAATTGATCTTTCTGGAGAAGAAATGGGGATTTTAATTGGAAAACGTGGTATTACATTGGATTCTTTACAGTATTTAGTAAGTCTTGTAGTGAACCGAAATGCAGAAAATTATATTAAAGTAAAACTTGATACAGAAAATTATAGGGAGAGAAGAAAAGAAACATTAGAAAATCTTGCAAAAAATCTTGCTCATAAGGTGAAGAGAACACACAGACCTGTTTATTTGGAACCAATGAATCCTTATGAAAGAAGAGTGATTCATTCTACTTTACAGAAAGATAAATATGTGGAAACACATAGCGAGGGTGAGGAACCATATCGTAAAGTAGTAATAACTTTAAAAGCAGGTGTGGATACAGGTTATGAGCGGCGTGGAAAATATACTCGTAACCGTTCCTCCTATGGCCGTAATAATTATCGTAAACCGTATCGTAATGATTATGGAAAGAGGGAAAATGATAGAGAGAGCTATGATGAGGAAAATGTTTCTTCTGTAGAGGAATAAGGTGTTTAGGGGCTGGTAACAGCCCCTTTCTTTTTATGGATTAGAAAATAATCGCCCTCTTTACGTGCAAGCACAACGAGTTTGACTATTTTCTAAAACCAGCCGTGAATAGTAACGGAATGCAAGATAAGTACTGGGAATGTATTTTTTTGTAGTGAAGAATTAAAAGAATAATTTAGTGAGGGAAAATATGCAACAGGATACAATTGCTGGAATTGCCAGTGGAATGGGTGGAGGAATTGGAATTATTCGTGTAAGTGGAGAAAATGCCTTTTCGATTGTGGGAGAGATTTTTCGTACAAAAAAGTTTTTAGATTTTGATGATAAAAGTGGGGGAGTGAAGGCAAGCTTAGAAAAAAAAGAACTCTGGGATAATTGTTATTTCTTAAAAAAGAATTCTCATACGATTCATTATGGGTTTATTATAGAAGACAATGGAAACATTTTGGATGAGGTTATGGTATTATTAATGAAAGCACCAAAAAGTTATACATGTGAGGATGTCATTGAAATAGATTCTCATGGAGGAGCCTATTTGATTCAAAAAATATTGAAGTTGTTAATACGTCATGGAGCAAGGCTGGCAGAACCAGGAGAATTTACAAAGAGGGCTTTTTTAAATGGAAGAATTGATTTATCGCAGGCAGAGGCTGTTATGAAAATGATTACTTCAAAAAATGAATTTGCTTTGGAGAGTGCGGTGAATCAATTGGAAGGCCGTGTATCAAAATATATAGAAACAATTCGTCAGGAAATTCTTTATCACATGGGATATATTGAGGCAGCTTTGGATGATCCAGAGCATTATGATTTAGGAAATTTTTCAGATGAACTGTATCATATTCTTCAGGAGAAAATTAAAAGTTTAAAAGAACTTTTGGATCGTTTTGAAAATGGACGTATGAAGTCAGAGGGAATTAATACAGTAATTGTTGGAAAACCAAATGTAGGAAAGTCTTCTCTTATGAATCTTTTATTAGATGAGGAACGGGCAATTGTAACCAATATTGCTGGGACGACAAGAGATATTTTAGAGGAAACGATTCAGATTGGAAATTTGATGTTGAATTTAATTGATACGGCTGGTATACATGAAACAGGAGATATAGTGGAAAGTCTTGGAGTAGAAAAGGCAATGGAATATCTTGAGCAGGCGGATTTTATTATTTTTGTAGTAGATGTCAGTGTGCCATTAGAAGATGCAGATGAAAAAATTATTTCTCTGCTTTCTGGAAAACATGGTATTATATTACTAAATAAAAGTGATTTAAACGTATGTGTAGAAAAAGAAATATTAGAAAAAAAAGTAGGCTGGGATTGTATTGCTTTTTCTAATAAAACGGGAGATGGCTTAAATGATTTAGAAGAATATATTACTAATTCGTTTTTGAAAGGTGATATTTCTTACAATGATCAGATTTATTTGACTAGTGTACGTCATCGTGAAGCAGTTGAGAGTGCGATTCAAAGTTTGGTGCAAGTATTGGAGACAATTCAAGATGATATGCCAGAAGATTTATATATCATTGATTTAATGGATGCCTATCAGGAACTTGGTTTGATTAATGGAGAAACAGCTTCAGAAGATTTGGTAAATAAAATTTTTAGTGAATTTTGTATGGGAAAATAGTTATTATATATGGAATATTTGTTGTATTAAATGTTTCTGTATTTTTTGTATGATGATATGCTTATGAATAATGATTACGAGTGATGTGATGTTGAACGTAAGGAACTGTAAATAAATTAAAGGAACAAGTTGCGAAGAATGTTTTTCCGGGTGCAAAGAAAAAAACGTAGTTCTACGCTCCGCTTCGGTTCTTGCTAAACAAGCGCCACTGGCACTTAGCAACGTAGTGGGCTACGGCGAGGCTTTTTGATGGTGCAATCGAAAAAACAGGCAAGCA
>CANSYK010000098.1 GCA_947651225.1 uncultured bacterium
GTTATATCCCAAACCAATATTTGATGATTGATTGTCAATTTTCCTTGTGAGGCTTCGCCTCACAAGGAAAAGATTTTGGTACAGTTTTAGACTTTACAAGGCACTAGAGCGTGTTTGAAAATTCATTCTCACAATCTGCACTCCCCACTTTGCGCTATATTTGACTCAAATTTAGTCAATGTAGCCCGCTACACCTCCTAAATTTGAGCCAAATCTCCCACATAGTGTGAAGCACATCTTGTAAAAAGCAATTTTCAAACACGCTCTAGGACAAAGCCATGGTAAAACCGTTCCGGTTCTGCATCTTCTGACGGTTTCTTTCCAGTATCAAAGCTGCTGAATGTGGCAAGGGCGATTTTATTCATATAATAGTTCATCGCCTTTTTGTCATTGAGCAATAGTGCTTTCATAAAGTCATTATACGCAGGGGAATATTGCTTAAACCAGCCTTCAATCATACCCTGGAACATCAACCGGACTTCTTTATTTGTAAGCTTTAAATCATATTCTTCAATGCCTTCTTCCAGAGTATATTTTTCTACCTTTAAATAACCACTTGCAAGCAGCAGGCTCCAGATGGCATATTCGTTGTGGTCAAGCTGGTTAAAGACAATCTGCTCGTCAATCCTTGTATGGAGGATGCCTCCGTTTATCAAATCTTCCATAGTAATCTTGATATCTTTGCTCCCTTTCCGGATTAGTTTTCCGGCAAGGCTGTTGCTGCTGGTATTTGCCCAATATGTTGACAGTTTTTTCTTTTCAAGAAAATTTATAATTGACCATGGGTTATAAATGTCTGATATGTTACCAAAGGTAAAGCCATCGTACCAGTCTTTAACACAATTTTCCATATCTTCCAGCCCAAATTCCTTCAGCGCTTCTGACACTTCTTCCTGTGTAAATCCAAAAAAATCTGCATATTTATCTGAAGTGGTTGTCACCACTGCAAGATTATTTAAATCAGAAAAAGTACTCTCTTTGCTGATTTTTGTAATCCCTGTCATAATTGCTTTATCAAGGTATGGGTTTGTTTTGAACGTAGAATGGAACAGATTTCTCATAAATGACACAATTTCATCCCAGTACCCATTTACATATGCCTCCTGCATTGGCGTATCATATTCATCTAACAGAACGATTACTTTCTGCTTATAATGACGCTGCATAAAATCGCACAGCTTATGCAGAGAAATTGCTGCATCGGTTTCTGTCATTGATTCTGAAACCCTGTCAAAATAATTCAAATCATTCTCTGTAAGAATACTGCTGTCTTTTAAAAATTCTCTTTTATTGTACAAATCAGAAAGAATCTGGCAGATTCTGATCTTTGCTGTTTCAAATGTAGTTTCTTTTACATTTGCAAAACTCAGGCTGATTACTGGAAATTTTCCCTGCAGGCTGCGGTATTTTTATCCTTCCAGATATTCATATTCTCAAATAGAACACCGCATTCTGCATAATCAGTAGAAAAGAACTGTTCAACCATGCTCATATTGAGTGTTTTCCCAAACCGCCTTGGGCGTGTAATCAGTGATACCCGGTCAAGGCTTTCCCACCATTTTTTAAGGAACAGCGTCTTATTAATATAAAATGCATTATCCTTTATGATTTCCTGATAATTCTGGTATCCAATACCTACTGTCCTTGCCATGGAAGCTCCCCCTTAAATAATTATAATTACAAAAAATTTAACATATTGCAGTATGTTTAATCAATCTTTTTATCGATTCCTTTTGATAAAAGAATTGAAAGGTTATATCACATATGTTATAATCCGGATATGAAGTGGATAGTTCTTTGATATAAGAATTGAGGAGATGTAAAATATGGCAAGGACAGTTGGTATCGGGAAGCAGAGTTATGAGAAAGTTGTGATGAACAATAATTTTTATATAGATAAGACACTCTTTATCAAGGAGTGGTGGGAGAATGATGACGAAGTAACGCTGATTACCCGGCCAAGGCGGTTTGGCAAGACACTTAACATAAGTATGGTAGAACAGTTTTTTTCAATAGATTATGCAGGCCGGAATGATTTATTTGAGAAGATGAATATATGGAAAGAGGAAAGATATCAAAAGATGCAGGGGGAATATCATGTCATAGCAATGAGCTTTGCCAATATCAAGGAAACAACATTTCCTTCTGCAAGAAAAGCAATATGCCATAGTATTCTGAAGTTATATAACAAATTTGATTTTTTACTGGAAAGTGATTATCTGAATGTGGCTGAAAAAGAATTGTTCCAAAAAATTTCTCCAGAGATGGAGAATTATATTGTGGCAGATTCGATCAGGGCATTGTCAGATTATCTGGGACGTTATTATGGCAAAAGACCGCTGATACTTCTTGATGAATATGATACACCAATACTGGAGGCGTATATACATGGATATTGAAGTGAGATTGCAGCATTTATCAGAAACCTGTTTAATTCTACCTTTAAAGCAAATCCTTTTATGGACAGGGCAATTATGACAGGGATTACAAGAGTCAGTAAAGAATTCATTTTTTCTGATTTGAATAATCTTGAGGTAGTGACAACAACTTCCAATAAATATACAGATGCTTTTGGGTTTGCACAGGAGGAAGTGTCAGAGGCTTTGAGTGAATTTGGGCTGTCTGATCTGGAACAGGGTGTCAAAGACTGGTATGATGGTTTTACTTTTGGAAATAGAACGGATATCTATAATCCATGGTTCATTATTAATTTTCTTGACAAAGGAAAACTGGGAACCTATTGGGCAAATACCAGCAGTAACAGCCTTGTGGGAAAACTGATACGTGGGGGAAGCAAGGAGGTAAAAATGATTATGGAAGATTTACTGGATGATGGAACTCTTCAGACAGAGATAGATGAACAGATTGTATTTAACCAGCTTGATTATAATGAAGCAGCAATCTGGAGCCTGCTGCTTGCAAGCGGATATTTAAAGGTGGAGAAATATTGGCTGGATGAGGATATGGAAGCAGAGAAGTATGAACTGAAGCTTACGAACAAAGAAGTAAAAATGATGTTTCGTAATATGATAAGGGACTGGTTTAAAAACTATTCTCCTTCTTACAATGATTTTATCAAGGCATTGTTAGCAGGAGATATTGAGGCAATGAATGAATATATGAATCATATTACCCTTGATGTGTTCAGTAATTTTGGTACAAGTAACGAGTTGCATGAAATTTAATGAAGATTTCTTGAAATCTCTTTATTTTTATTGAAGTTTGTGGTATAAATGAAACTGTTGCAGTATAATTTGCAGGAAACAGGCTGGAAGCTGTACACAGTTTCCACAAGAAAGCCTGATTTTGATTGGAGGAAACAGGATTGAGAAAGACAAATAAACTGCTTGCACTGGTACTTTGTGCAGGTTTAGCAATGACAGCGTTTACAGGATGTGGGGAAAAGGCAGAGAAGAAGGAAACAGAAGCAGGGAAAAAGACATCAGAAGATCCTTTTATCAAGGATGCGGCTTCTTATATTGATTTGGCAGAATACAAAACGATTGTGTTAAAAACAAGTGATATTGATGAAAAGCTGCAGTCGGAGATTGACACTACGCTGGAGGGAAGTGCTTCCTATAAGCAGGTGAAAAAGGGAAAGGTAAAAGAGGGCGATACGGTTAATATTTATTATGTCGGAAAAATGGACGGAGAGGCTTTTGAAGGAGGTTCTTGCACGGAGGAAAGTATGCCTTCTGGTTATAATTTGACAATTGGTTCCCATTCGTTTATTGACGGGTTTGAGGATGCGCTGATTGGAAAGTCGATTGGAAAGACATATGATATTGATGTGACATTCCCAGATCCCTATGAAAATAATCCAGATTTTTCTGGAAAACCCGCTGTCTTTACGGTAACCTTAAACTATAAGCAGGGAGAAAAGGTGACGCCAAAGCTGACGGAGGATTTTATAAAAGAATATCTTCCTGACTATGAATCTGTAGAGGATTATAAGAAAAAGATGCGTGAGTCAGTTGTCCGCAGCATGGCGGTTGAAAAAGTCTGCAAGGATACAACAGTAAATGACTATCCGGAGAATAGGGTTTCTGGTATGGAAAAGCAGCTTAAAACGTCGATTGAAAGTTATCTGACACAGAATAATTCTACCCTGGATGACTATTTGACAGGTTTGCAGATTTCAGAAGAGGATTACAAAGCGCAGATTGAAACGACTTCGAAACAGGATGTGGCAAACCAGCTTGTTTACAATGCGATTGCACAGGCAGAGAATATTGAGATTTCTGACGATGAGTACAAAAAGGAGTTAGACACCTATCTGACCAATTACAGTTGTGAGAAGGAATCTGATTTGAATAAGACGTTTGAAGATATGTATGGAGCAACGGCAAATGTCATTATTAATAATGATTTGTTGTACAATAAGATTGCGGATTACCTTGCAAAAAATGTAAAGGAATCATAAGGAGGACAATGTGAGTAAGCCGATAGTTGCGATTGTGGGACGTCCTAATGTGGGAAAATCTACGTTGTTTAATATGATGGCCGGGGAACGTATTGCGATTGTAAAAGATACGCCGGGAGTGACAAGAGACCGTATTTATGCGGATGTATCCTGGTTAAAATATAACTTTACCATTATGGATACTGGTGGGATTGAGCCAGAGACAAAGAACCAGATGCTGCGCAATATGCGTGAGCAGGCAGAAATGGCAATTGAAATGGCAGATGTTGTCATGTTTGTTGTGGATGTAAAGCAGGGAGTTGTAGATGCTGACTACAAAGTAGCGGATATGCTTCGGAAAGCGGACAAAAAGGTTGTATTAGTTGTTAATAAAGTAGACAGTTTTGAGAAAATGATGCCAGATGTCTATGAGTTTTATAATCTGGGAATTGGAGATCCACACCCTGTTTCCTCAATTGGCAAGCTTGGCATTGGTGACATGTTAGATGAAGTGACCGCTCTTTTTCCAGAGGAACCAGATGAGGAAGAGGATGAAAGGCCCCGTGTGGCGATTGTTGGGAAGCCAAACGTTGGAAAATCTTCCATTATTAATAAGCTATTGGGGGAAAACCGTGTGATTGTTTCTGATATAGCAGGAACGACAAGAGATGCGATTGATACAACAATTACATGGGAAGACAAGGAATATGTCTTTATTGATACGGCGGGGCTGCGCCGTAAAAATAAAATCAAAGAAGAAATTGAACGTTATAGTATTTTACGGACGGTTTCCGCAGTAGAGCGTGCCGATGTTGTTGTGCTGGTAATTGATGCGACAGAGGGCGTGACAGAACAGGATGCCAAAATTGCCGGAATCGCACATGACCGTGGGCGTGGTATGATTATTGTAGTCAATAAATGGGACGCTGTAGAAAAGGATAACCATTCGGTAAAGGAATATACAAACCGGATTCGGAATGTTCTTTCTTTTATGCCATATGCGGAAATCCTTTTTATTTCGGCAAAGACGGGACAGCGCCTGCCAAAGCTTTTTGATGTATTGGAGGTAGTAATTCAGAACCATCAGCTTCGTATTGCTACGGGTGTATTAAATGATATTTTAACCGAAGCTGTGGCCATGCAGCAGCCGCCTTCTGACAAAGGGCGCCGTTTAAAGATTTATTATATGACGCAGGTTAGCGTAAAACCTCCTGCCTTTGTTTTGTTTGTAAATGATAAAAAGCTGATGCATTTTTCCTATACCCGGTATCTGGAAAATAAACTTCGTGAGGCTTTTGGCTTTAGTGGAACTTCTCTGAAATTTTACATTCGTGAGAGGAAGGAAAAATAGTAGTAAACATATTGTGTCTGTGTTTGTACTATAATTGTAGTGGTGAGAATATAGAATGGAGAAAAGGAAATGGAATTAATCTTGTGTCTGGCAGTGGGATATTTTTTGGGCTGCATTTCATCAGGTTATATTGTCGGAAAATTTTACCAGAAGGATATACGGGAGTTGGGGAGCGGTAATGCGGGCACAACAAATGTGTTACGCAATTTTGGTGTTGTTCCGGCGATTGTTACATTTGCAGGTGATCTTTTAAAGGCTGTGATTCCGATTCTGTTAATTCGTTTTTTCTTTTTTCCGCAGGGAAGTTGGTATCTTCCTTGTTTATATTGTGGACTTGGTGTTGTATTGGGACATAATTATCCCTTTTATATGGGATTCAAGGGTGGGAAAGGAATTGCCGTTACGGCAGCCGTTGTTATGTCTGCGGCCCATCCTGTCATGATTCCTGTTGGGATTGCTATTTTTCTTGCGGCTGTTATATTAACACGTTATGTGTCAGTAGGTTCGCTTTTTGTCGCATGGTATATTCCTGCAAATACATTTGTGTTTTATCTGAATGACAGGCAATTTATCCATATGATGATAATCAGCCTTCTCTTTACGGCACTTGCCTATTTTCAGCATAGGCAGAATATTGTGAGGCTGATTCATGGAAATGAAAATAAATTATGGCGTACCCAAAAAGAAAAGGAGGCTATAAAAGGACATGAGTAAAGTAAGTTTTTTAGGCGCAGGAAGTTGGGGCACGGCGCTTGCTGTTATGCTGGCAAAGCAGGGGCATGAGGTTACTCTGTGGTCAAAAGTGGAAGCAGAAGTGGACATGCTCTTAAATAACAGGGAGCATAAGGAGCGTCTTCCGGGGGTAAAGCTTCCGGATTCTATTGTGATTACAAATGATATAAAAGAGGCATGTTCTGGGCAGGATTTACTGGTATTTGCGGTTGCATCTCCTTTTGTGCGAAGTGTAGCAAAAGAAATTGCTGCTTTGGTTCCTTCCAGACAGAAAATTGTCAATGTGGCAAAGGGAATAGAGGAAAAATCTTTAGATACGCTGCGTGATATTTTGGTGGAAGAACTTCCACAGGCAGATATATCCGTTCTTTCTGGACCAAGCCATGCAGAAGAGGTCGCAATTGGCATGCCGACAACTGTTGTTGTGGGAAGCAGCAGCAAATCAACGGCTCTTTTTATCCAGGAAATTTTTATGAATGAATCGTTTCGGGTTTATATTAGTCCAGATATTATCGGTATTGAGCTTGGCGGTTCGGTTAAAAATGTCATTGCCCTTGCCGCAGGTGTCTGTGATGGGCTTGGCTTTGGGGATAATACAAAGGCAGCGTTAATTACAAGAGGAATTACGGAAATCAGCCGCCTGGGAGTTGCTATGGGAGCAAGGATGGAAACAATTGGGGGACTTTCCGGCATTGGTGATTTAATCGTTACCTGTACCAGTAAACACAGCCGTAATCACAATGCGGGTTATTATATAGGCAAAGGCTGTTCAGTGGAAGAGGCGCTTTGCAAGGTAAATCAGGTTGTAGAGGGAGTTCATTCTGCAAAGGCAGTCAACCTTCTTGCACAGAAATATCAGGTTTCCATGCCGATTGTAGAGCAAATTTGCAAGGTGCTTTTTGAAGGGGTTGATGTAAAGGGTGCGATTAAAAGTCTTTTGACAAGAGACCGCTGTATGGAATATCCTGACTTTGGGTGGCTGGACAGTGAATAGCGAAGTGGATCGGCTTTGTTGGGTGCGCTATGGTACCATGCCGTGGAGATATTTTTATATAGGTAAAAACGAATAATTGAAACAGGCACTGCATAAAAAATAGACAAGACTATTTATAATATAAAAGGTGTGGTTTCATTATGGTTAGATATGAAGAAGAGGTAGAACGCAGAGTCAGCCGTTCGGATAAGATTCTGGAGGCAAAGTCTGCTTTTGGGCAGGAGGCAGGAAGATATACAGGAGGATATCATCGGAGCAGCCGGGTTCCTTCTGCACATCATGATGGAAATGTACCACTGTCTGACAGGGAAGAGAGGCATCACTTTGGCATGCTCCGCATGGTCATAGCAGGGGTGCTTTTTTTCGTCCTGGTGACTGCGTTTCATTTTCAGGTTTCGTATTATGGGTTTAACAAAGAGAATGTGAAAAAGGTACTTGCAGATGAAAGCCGGTGGAACAGTTTGGTAGAGCAGGCGGCAGAGGTTATGAATACATTTCAGGGGGATAGGAAGAAGAAGTAAAAAGAGATAAGTGTTATGCCGCAAACAGAAAAGGCGGCGGAATGGAGAGTGTTATGACACCACAGGAGAGAAACAGAAAACTGGCATTAAGTGATGAAATATTGTTATCCATTGAAAAGCCGGCGCGCTATATTGGCGGTGAGATTAATATGGTAAAAAAAGATCCTTCTAAAGTAGAAATTCGTTTTTGCATGTGTTTTCCAGATGTGTATGAGATTGGAATGTCCCATTTGGGAATCCAGATTTTATATGATATGTTCAATCAGAGGGAGGATGTTTACTGCGAGCGTGTTTATTCCCCATGGGTCGATTTGGATTCCATTATGCGTGAACAAAAGATTCCGCTGTTTGCGTTAGAAAGCCAGCAGCCGGTAAAGGATTTTGATTTTCTGGGAATTACGCTGCAATATGAGATGTGTTATACCAATATTTTACAGATATTGGATTTATCTGGTATACCGTTAAAGGCAAAAGACAGGACAAAGGAGCATCCGTTTGTCATCGGGGGAGGTCCATGTGCCTATAACCCGGAGCCGATTGCTGATTTTTTTGATATTTTTTACATTGGGGAAGGGGAAACGGTTTATGATGAGCTGTTAGATGCCTGTAAGGATTGGAAAAAAAGCGGTGCTTCCCGAATGGATTTCTTAAAAAGGGCGGCACAGATTGAGGGGCTTTATATTCCACAGTTTTATGAAGTTTCCTACTATGAAGATGGGACGATTCAAGAGTTTGTCCCTGTTGTCAAAGAAGCGCCGGAAAAGATTCAGAAGCAGGTGGAGCGGGATATGTCTAAGACATATTATCCAGAAAAACCACTTGTTCCTTATATTAAGGTGACGCAGGATAGAGTGGTATTAGAAATCCAGCGAGGCTGTATCCGTGGCTGCCGCTTCTGTCAGGCGGGAATGCTGTACCGTCCCATCCGCCCAAGAAATGTAGAGTTTTTAAAGCAGAGGGCGGGGGCGATGTTACAGGCAACCGGGCATGATGAGATTTCCCTAAGCTCGTTAAGCTCCAGTGATTATAAAGAGCTTCCAGAACTTGTATACTGGCTGATAGAAAATTTCCAGGAAAAGGGGGTAAACATTTCTTTGCCATCTCTTCGGATTGATGCATTTGCATTGGATGTGATGTCAAAAATACAGGATATCCGTAAAAGCAGCCTGACCTTTGCGCCGGAGGCAGGTTCCCAGCGGATGCGTAATGTGATTAACAAAGGGCTTACGGAAGAGGTGATTTTAAAAGGGGCAAAGGATGCCTTCCTTAGCGGCTGGAACCGTGTAAAACTATATTTTATGCTGGGGCTTCCGGGAGAGACAGAAGAAGATATTGCGCAGATTGCTGTTTTATCGGACAAGATTGCAAGGGAGTATTATGAGGTTCCGAAAGAACAGAGAAATGGAAAGGTAAATATTGTTACCAGTACCTCGATTTTTGTGCCAAAGCCTTTTACGCCATTTCAGTGGTCGCCTATGGTTTCAAAGGAGGAGGCAAGGGAAAAGCGTTTCTTTTTGTTAGATGAAATTAAAGCGCAGCGAAATGCTAAAAGTATTAAATATAACTGCCATGATGCAGATGTGTCAGAACTTGAGGGGATTTTTGCCAGAGGGGACAGAAAACTTTGTGATGTCATTTTGCAGGCGTATGGAAGCGGTTGTATCTATGATGCGTGGTCTGAATATTTCCAGTACGATAAATGGGCAGAGGCTTTTTCTGAACATCAGGTAGAAATGGATTTTTATATCAAAAGGGAACGCCGTGAGGATGAAATTTTTCCATGGGACTTTATTGATATTGGTGTTTCAAAGGCGTTTTTACTACGGGAATACCATCAGGCAAAAAAGGAGCAGGTAACGCCAAACTGCCGTGCAAAATGTGCCGGCTGCGGCGCAGCAAAGTTTGGGTGCGATGTCTGCATGGAAGTGCGGGAAGGAGGAGAAAAAGAGTGAAAGCAAGGCTGAAATTTTCAAAAACTGGTTCTATGCGTTTTATTGGCCATCTGGATGTGATGCGCTATTTTCAGAAAGCATTCCGCAGAGCAGGGATTGCCATAAGTTACAGCCAGGGTTTTTCCCCGCACCAGTTGATGTCTTTTGCTTCCCCGCTTGGAATTGGATTAAGCAGTGATGCGGAATATCTGGATGTGGTGTTAGAGGATGAAGCGCAGGCAAAAAATTTTCTTTCCCGTATCAATGAGGTGATGAATGAAGAGATTACAGTAAAAGATTTTATGGTATTGGAGGAGGCGGCAAAAACCTCTATGGCAGTCCTTGCCGCCTGTGATTATCTGATTACTGTAAAACCAGGTAAGGAAAGTTTTTTGACAGACACTACAAAAAGAACAGGGGCTTTGGAACGTTTTGCTGCAAGGGAATTGGTGGAAATTCTAAAAAAGACGAAGCGTTCTGAAAAGTTAGTGGATATACGGGAAAATATTTATTTTTTAACAGACAGGCAGGAGGCTTTCGAAGAATTTACAGGTATTTCCTATGGAGAATTGTCTATTGATACGACAGAATATATTCCGGTACTTTATTGCCAGCTTACGGCAGGAAGTGTGGTAAATATTAAACCGGAACTTATGCTTGAGGCGCTTTGTGGGCAGGAGGGGGAAGAATATAACTGGCTTTCCTATCAGATTCACCGTTTGGAGATGTATGCCGATGTGACGGCAAAAAAAGGGGAAGTGCATACCCTGCATGGGGAGATGCCCTGCAGATTGGTTCCGCTCTCAAACTTTGGGAAAAGGGAGGGAGTGTGGTAGTGACAAATCAGCTTCTGATTACAAAACAGGAGGACAGGATTCTGACAGCGTGGACTGAGGAGGGAAGAATCTGCCAATTTCAGGCAGAACTGGCAGAATCGGAAGGGATTCTTGGAAATATTTATGTGGGAAAGGTGAGAAATATTGTAAAAAATATCAATGCTGCTTTTGTAGAGTTCCAAAAGGGCCAGATGGGGTATCTTTCTTTACAGTCTTCCATTTGTCCAATCTGTACAGATAGTGTTATTCATGAAAAGGGACGTGTATTGATTGGGGACGAGATTATTGTGCAGGTAGAAAAAGAGGCGGTCAAAACAAAGCCGCCCACGCTTTCAGGAACTTTGGAATTTTCTGGGAAATATATCGTTCTTTTAGCTGGAAGCCATCAGATTAGTGTTTCCCATAAAATCAGGGATAAGCAGGTAAGGAATCATTTAAGGGAGCTGTTAGAAAACTATGCTGATACAAAAGAGTTTGGACTGCTTGCCCGCACGAACAGCGCAATGGTGTCTGAGGAAGCGCTTTTTCAGGAACTTGCGGAATTGGAAGAGCGTTATAAAAAGCTTGTGGAGTATGGACGCCATAAGACAAAATTTTCCTGTCTGTATCAGGCGCCAGCTTCCTGGCTTTTAAGTATCCGGGATTTATACCAGGACAAGGTGGATTGTGTAGTTACAGATTCTGTGGAGGTTTTTCATGCGGCAGATGCTTATTTAAAGGAGAATCGTTGGGAAAATTCGGTTTCCCTTTCTCTTTGGAATACAGAAAATGGGAAGATGGATGCCGTATTTGATATTTCCAGGAATCTGGAAAAGGCATTACAGCCAAAAGTCTGGCTGAAACATGGAGGATATCTTGTGGTTCAGCCGACAGAGGCGCTTGTCTCAATTGATGTTAATACAGGGAAAGCGATTTCCAGAAAAAAAGATGTGCAGAAAACTTTTTTAAAAGTGAATCTGGAGGCGGCTAAAGAAATTGCGTTTCAGCTTCGCCTTCGGAATTTGTCGGGAATGATTCTTGTGGATTTTATTGACATGGTTTCTGAGGAAGACAATAAGACACTGTTAGATACCTTTCGGATGGCACTTTCCAAAGACCCTGTTCCGGCAAAGCTTGTGGATATGACGAAGCTGGGGCTGGTTGAGGTAACCAGGAAGAAGGTGCGTAAGCCGCTTTATGAGCAATGTGAAAAAGGTGCGAAATCTTTTTAGGCTTGAAGACACCTTGCCAAAAAAGGTTATGCCGCACCTGAAAAGAATGCGAAAGCAGCGTTTTTTAAGAATATTGCCAAAGGCAGCAGAATGGAGGAAATCGATGAATTTTTATATGCCAACAATGGTTTATCAGGAGAAGGATGCCGTAAAAAAGCATAGTGAGCAGATGGCAGGCTATGGGAAAAAGGCATTGATTGTAACAGGGAAACATTCCTCAAAGCAGAACGGGGCTTTGCAGGATGTAATGGATGGACTGGAAAAATACAACACTTCTTATGTTGTTTTTGACCAGATTATGGAAAACCCGACAATAGATAGTGTAAGGGAGGGGGCAGCACTTGGAAGGGAAGAGGGGGCAGATTTTGTCATTGGCATCGGCGGCGGCTCCCCGATGGATGCAGCAAAAGCAATAGCCCTGATTATTCAGAACCGTGACAGCTCCACAGAAGTGCTTTATCAACAGATATCGCTGCGCCATCTTCCGGTGGTAGAAGTGCCAACAACCTGTGGAACGGGTTCTGAGGTGACGCCATATGCTATTTTGACAAGGGATGATTTACAGACAAAACAGAGCATCAGCCATTTGGTTTTTCCAGAGCTGGCGCTTGTGGATGGGAAATATCTGGAAAATACGCCGCTTTCTGTTATTACCAATACAGCAATTGATGCGCTTGGCCATATGTTAGAGAGTTATTTTCATACAAAGGCTACGGATTACAGCCGTATGCTGTGCCAGTATGCGATGGAGGTCTGGGGAACTGCAACTGGTATTTTATTTGGTATGGAAGCAGAAAAGGAAGATTACGACAAGCTGATGTTTGCTTCCAGCCTTGCCGGAATGGCAATTTCCCATACCGGGACAAGCCTTCCGCATGGAATGAGCTATTATCTGACCTATCATAAGGCGATTCCGCATGGGAAAGCGGTTGGGCTTTTTCTTCCCGGCTATCTTTCTGTTCTTCCAGAAGAATATGAGGCACAGGTGATTATGGCCCTTCGGGCGCTTGGTTTTGGAAGTACAGAGCAGTTTTCCGGTTTTATCAGGGAAATGCTTGGAACAGTAGAATTGACAGAAAACGAAAAGCAGGCAATAGTGGGAGAAATTGCCGGAAATCAGAAAAAAATGGAGGCAGCGCCTTTTGCTGTAACAGAAGAGCAGCTTGGCCAGATGATAAAAGAAATGGAGAAATAAAAATGCAGCAGGATGAAATTATAATCCGGATGGCGATTGTACATATTATGGATGGGGAGCTTGGCTATCCGGTTTATTCTGAAAAAGAGCTGGAATTATCTCCAGACCTTAATGATTTTTTCCGAGGGCATATCTATAAGCTTTTGGCAGGTGATGATTTAAAGAAATGTTATTTTTCGGAAGAAGAGCCTTCGGAGGTTTATGAAATCGTAAAAAGCTTTGAAGAGGAAAAGCTTGTGGAGGCCAGCAAAAAACTAGCGGACAGTTTATATGCTATTATGAATGCCAATATAGCAATCCCTTCGGGAGACTTTGCAGTGGTAAGCTTTCAGGCATGTGGGACAAAATACCTGGCATTGTTAAAAATGAATTATAAAGAAAGTTTTGTCCATATGACACAAAATGGGGAGACTGGCAACGTAAACCAGATTATCTGTTACCAGTCAACACTTCCTGCTGTAAGTTCAAAGCTTTCGGAAGCAGTAATAATCAATTTGTCTGATTACAGTGTACAGATTGTAGAAAAGAAATATGATATTGGCGGGACAAAGGTAAATTACCTGTCAGAGCTGTATTTAAAATGTAAGGCTGGCATGTCTTCCAAAACAAAACTTGCGATTGTGACAAAGGCAGTGGAGCAGGTAAACCAGAAACATTTTGCAGAAGAGCCGGTTCGGCAGATGGATGCAAAAAGTATTTTGAAAAAGGAAATAGAGGACAATGGTTCAATTAATATAGAAAAGATCAGTGAGAAAATTTATGGGAATGCCCCAGAAATTAAAGAAGAATTTGATGCAAAAATGGAAAAGTACCATATGGAAAAGGCAGAAGTGGCGCCACAGAATGAGGCAACTACAAAAAAGTTTGAAAAGCAGTATTTAAAAACGGATACCGGTATTGAAATTAATATTCCGATGGAACAGTATCAGGATGCCAACCAGGTGGAATTTCTGACCAATCCAGATGGAACCATTTCTGTTCTGATTAAAAATATCAATAAGATTTCGACAAGGTAGGGAGAATATGATTTTATATCATGGAAGCGATGTTATAATTAAGGAACCAAAGCTGATAAAACAAAACAGAACACTTGATTTTGGATATGGTTTTTATACTACGGCAAATAGGGAACAGGCTGTTAGTTTTGCGCAAAAAGTGCAGGCTCGCAGGAAAAGCCTGGCGGCGTATGTCAGTGTTTATGAGATACCTCCTGTAGAAGAATTGCAACAAAATCTGGATGTCTTAGTGTTTTCAGAAGCAGATGAAATGTGGTTGGATTTTGTTTCTGAAAACCGTAATGGCAAATATAGTGGCAAGCGATATGATATTATTTATGGACCTGTGGCAAATGATACGATTTACCGGACTTTTGTAGCTTATGAGGAAGGTCTTTATACAAAAGAGGAGACTGTTAAGCGTTTGAAGGTTAAAAAGTTGTATAACCAAATGACATTTACAACCAGGGTAGCATTGGTTTATTTGAAGTATACAGGGTCTTTTGGCATAGAGTCGGAGGGATAAGATGGGTGATGTAAATGTAAATGCAATGCTGGAATTTATTATTCCACGCCTTGTCAGGCTGATTGCAAAAAAACAGGATATTTTAGAAAAAGAAGCTTTGACATTGCTTTACCGTTCAGAATTATATAGCCAGATGGAGCGGGAAGAAACAAAGCTTTGGCATCTAAGTGTGCCGACTCTTTATGAGCTATGGCTGCAGGAACAGCAGGAGGGAACCATAACATATCCTGAAGAAGCATGAAGAAGTCAAGAAAGGAAATGCATATAATGGAACACAAATTAGAATTTATTGTATATTGTATTGAAGAATATAAAGCGGCTAATCATATGACAGGAAAGGCTATTATTAATCTTTTTGAGCAATATCAAGTGATTGAGTATATATATAATTATTACGAAGCACTTCATACAACAGGAAAACAATATATTATAAATGATATCAAGGACTATATTGCCACATGTCAGACAGAATGCAGGAGTCAAAGGCAGGAGGAAGAAAATGTTTCGGTTATGGGCTAAAGAATGGAAAGAAAACCGGATGGTGAAGGATATTACAATTTGTGACAGTGCGCCTCCAGAAGAAAAAAACCGTACCAAAAAGGTTTTTGATGCGCTAGAGGAGGTGTGCTATACGTTTGATTTGGCAAAACCTATCTGGCTGAATGTCAATATTGAGGAATTTAAGCGGATTGACAAAACCAGGTTTTCAAAAGACAATTTTATCGAGGAAATTCCGTTTGATTATCTGGAAATACAGGTAATTGAGGAGGATGACGGGGGATTTTAATTTTAAGGAGGAAAATAATGAAACAACTTGCTTGCCTGTTTTTTCGATTGCTACATTAAAAAGCCTCGCCGTACCCGCTACGCCTACGTTTTTTCTTTGCACTCGGAAAAACATTCTTCGCAACTTGTTCATTTAATTTATTTACAGTTCCTTAGTGAAATAAAAGATAGATATGTAAATTCCAGACCCATCATACGCTATGGTTTGCCCCGTCTTGTAGCGGATCTATACTGAAAGGATTAGGTAGTCTCCAAAAGAAGTACTACTGACGCAATCGACATTTCTTTACATTTAAGCTGTTTAAACAGATTGTCTTTAGCCTGTTTGGCAGCAGTGAGTCAGCAAACTGGAGCCTGCTGCTTGTAAGCGGTTAATTGGAGGTCGAGCATCAATGGATAGATTTGTATATGAATACAGAGGGATATGAACTGAAGCTTACTAGCAAAGAAGTGGGGATGATGTTTAAAAATATGATAAAGGGCTGGTTTAAGGAATATGTACCAGAGTACAATGATTTTGTCAGGGCATTGCTGTTTGAGGATGTTGAGGCGATGAATAAGTAGTGGCAAAATGAATTCCCGTTTCCCTAATTAGAAAATACGGGTTTGCGTTTAAAGGAAAAAATGTGCTGATTGGATAGTTTTGGAAATTTTATAGTGTGATAGTAAAGCAGGAAAATAACTGATGGCCGGTGTCAGATTGTTTTTCTGCTTTTTCTATTGTTTTAGGTGTTTATATTATACATAAGATGGCAGTTTCCCAAGCATTACAGGAGATTTCGTTTCTTACAGTGTTCTTTTTTATCAAAATCCAGAAAGGGATGCTATGGATTCAACGTATTTTGGCAGGGGAAATAGTAATAAGGAGATGTATGGATTGCTCTTTTTATGAGATAATTATAGTAAACGCATAAAATACATGCGTTAACTATAATGGATGCGCACGGATACACATAGGAAGTTATGCTGCTTTGCAGCGTGTATCCGGCGCTGTAAACGAAGCAAAACGCAAGCGTTTTTTTCGTTTACTATAATAGAAATAAAGTAATAAAAGCAGGGCAATAAAAGATTGGGCAGTTAGGAACTGCAGAAAAGAGAGGGAAAAATTATGAGACGGATTATCAAAGAAAAAATGTTAGAAAGATATGAAACACATTTAAGAAGCGAGGAAAAAAGCGAGGCAACGGTCAGCAAGTACTTGTGTGACTTGCGGAAACTGATGGCATATATGG